>NZ_JBCNFP010000075.1:0-74955 GCF_050481165.1 Paenibacillus cisolokensis | reverse complement strand
ACAATAATTTGGACTTGATCTAATGAATAGGGGACATTTGCTGCGGCAGCTGCTCCCTGTTTTTTGTTAAGGAGTTGGTTAAATGAAGTTTGTTGAAGATAGATTATATGCAGAGCAATTGTTAAATGAAGCGACAATATGGAATCAATTCTAATTCACCAATTTTATGGAAAGGCTACTTCAGTATTAAGCAAGAAATTGAGAAAATAATTCATAAATCAATTTACAGATTGCTTCCTAGTATATTGAGGAATCTATATATACGGATATAGCGTTAATAGGAACAGTAAGTACAAAAAAATATCAAAGCTAGATCGCCTTTTTATGCACCTGTTCTCAATTTTACTACAGTCGTAAAGTTCGCCCGTTTACAAGTGTCCAACAGGAGCTTTTTCTGTCTGTCAGTGTAATCCAACTTCTTGTGCAACTCCAGGAATCGGAACCAAGCCTTGGAATCGATCCATCCACTGCTTCAAGCGAGAATGAAACGAGTTTACATGTTGGATATGGTAAATCGACTTCGACACATGTGTTCCTCGCGGCAAAATTTCGTGCGTCAAACCTTTCATTTTGGCAAACTTCTTATAGTTCGTCGCGCTGTCTATGCAAAGCAATGAAGAAGGTGATATATACCTTCCGATAACGCTATCTATTTCCTCGGCTTTGATGCGACCGCGACCACCCATTTAACAAATGATATTGTCATTTCGGTCATAAGCTACGACGATGCTGACCTGTTCTTGGGAGATGCCACGCTTGCGCTTCTCCTTCTTTTCATCTTCTACTTTGCGACCGCGTTTACGGGCATCACGGGGAGAATCCCGCCTTTGCGACCTTTTTCCGTTTCCAGGAAGTGCGTTTCATCACTTTCGATGATTCCGTTAAGCTGGCTATTTCCAAGCGAACGGAGTACATTAAGAATCTTGTGTCTCCAGTAAAATGCAGTTGAAATATGAATGTTGAGCCGTTCTACGATTTTAGGGAGTGTGTATCCTTCAATCATCAATTCGAAGTATTTGAACCACAGATTGGGTTTATGGGTTCCCGCCATCGGAGTTCCCGTCATGTCGTTGAAACTTTTGCCGCAATCCTTGCATAAATAGCGTTGACGACTACGATACGTACCATTCCGTTTCACGCTTAAACTACCGCAATGTAGGCACGCCAAACCGCCCGAGAACTTTGCTTCTCGAATGTCACCAAGCAAGCCCTGAATTTTAGGGGTAGGGAATAACGTTTCTTTGATTGCTTCAAATAAGGGGTGTTGTTCCTTCGCTGGCAAATCGCTGAAATTTTCGTATATGTTAAGCCAATCCACGATTCAAAACCTCCTGGAAAAAATATGAACTTTATTACACAATATCCCACAAGAGCAACAATATATACGGAAACAGCGAAAGAAAAAGACCGACTGAAGCCGGTCGGGTGAAACGCCATTCGCGACAGCTGGTATCATGTACCATTGTTCCGAAAATAGAACGGGACTTGTTTGCGACGGGGATAGCCGCCGGGAAGGGCAGCCTGTGCACGGTATTGGCAATCGCTGGTACCTGCTCCCGCCCCATTGGCGCTTTTACACCCACGCGTCTTTGCTGTAGCCGCGCTCGATCCAGTACCCGTCGTGATCGCCGGCGATCAGCTCGATGCGATTCAGCCATTTGATTGACTTGTACGCGTACATTTTCGGAACGATGAGCCGGGCCGGACCGCCGAGGTCTGACGGCAATGGCCTGCCGTCGTGCAAAACCGCGACCATGACGTCATCCATTCTCGCCTGATCAAGCGTGAGCGATTCGGTATAGACGCCGTCTCCGGAATAAAACTTGACTGTTTTCGCTTCCGGACGGACACCCGCCAAATCGAGCAGTTCCCGAAGCGGAATGCCTTCCCAGGTATTTCGGTACACCGACCAGCCCGTCACACAGTGAAAATCGCTTACCTGCACGGTCCGTTTCCTGCTCACAAATTGCTCCCAATTCCAGGTGAACGGCCGGTCGACCAGTCCGTCGACGGTAAACGACCAGTTGTCGTTTGCGAATTTCGGGATCGGCGTTACCGTATAGACGCGAAAATGCCCTTGTGCCCCGCCGCCGACCGGCGGCGAGGAATCGGCAAGCGGCTGCGGCGCGGGCAGCAAGCGGTTTTTGTCGTTCTCCGCCAACCGATCGAGCGCGCTGCCGGACGTGCTGCCGAGCGACCGTCCGACCCATTGCAGCAACGAAGGCCCGAACGCGACAGCAAGCCCGGCCCCGATCGCCGTACGGAGAAAAGCGCGGCGGGTATACAACGGCTGGGGAGCGGCCGGGTGCAGTCGTTCTTCCGACCTTTCCGTGATGACGGCCCTGCGGCCGGCTTGCTTGATCCATCGTGTGCGCGTCAGCGAATGATAGATGATGTACGGCAGCCCGATCCAGGTCAGCAGATCGTGCGCGACAAGCGCCGCATTCGACAACGCCGGCCCGGCAAGCCTGAATTGCCAAAGGATGACTCCCGACAACAGCCAGCCGGCGAGGAGGGTCAGCACGACGACGATATTGAACCGCTGCCAGGGCCGGCCTTTCAGCAGCCTCCAATGCTTGCCGATGAGCGTCATATACAGGATGATAGGAGCAACGGACACAAGTCCGGCCGCAATATGCACCCACTTGAGCCAAACTCTCCCCTCGCCCAGCACCCCCCGCCAAAAACCGCTAGCAAGCAGCAACCCCGTCGCCGCCAGCAGCAGAACGATCCATCCGTTCCAGGCATGTATGCCCGCCAGCTTGCGACCGGCATGTCTGCGCATCCAATCCAGCCATTTGGCCATCTTTACACGCCTCCCGCACCGGATATACCGGCATTGTCGTTCCGAATCTTTCGTAAGTTTTGCGCGTACAAAAAGGAATACGGACGTTCTTATCGAAAGGAATGGCTATGCTCCTGGAGGGATGATGCCGCAATGCGATGCTGTATTCGTATCCTATGTGCATTACTGAGTGTATTTCTGATGATAAACATAGTAGGGAATTTCGTCCGTCTCCCCGAAGCGGATGCCAGCGCATCCGAGCCCGCGAAAGCTGCCGTGTATCCCGGAGAGGAGATCCGCATGGCCGATTTGACGGCCGCCCGGTCCCGTTCCTCCATCAAAGCCGCATGGGAGCGGCTCAAGCCCCGTTATGCCGGTATGCCTTACGCCGACATCCCGAGCCTGCAAGCGCCCTATGCGCCGGGCAAGCTGCAGCCGGCTTTCATACAGGACGGGCTCAATATGGTTAATTTTGTCCGTTATTTGGCCGATCTACCCGCCGATATCGAAGCGGACGCGTCGCTGAACGCCATCGCCCAGCACGGCGCAGTGCTGCTGCATGCCGCAGGCAAGCTCGACCATCGCCCGCAGCGCCCGGCCGATATGGAGGCGGATTTTTACGAGATCGGCTACCGTTCCGCTTCCACCAGCAATTTGGCCAAAGGATACCGCACCCTGCACGAGGCGGTGATCGGGTACATGGACGACTCCGATCCCCGGAATATCGGCAAAGTCGGCCACCGGCGCTGGATTCTGTCTCCGCAGCTCAAGAAAGCGGGATTCGGTTTTGCCGGCAGCTACTCGACGATCAGCGTCACCGACCGCAGCCGGGAATCGCTTTTCGTTTACGACGCCATACCGTATCCGGCCCGCGGACCGTTCCCGCTGCAATTTTTTCACCCGCGCCAAGTCTGGTCCATATCGCTCAACCCTGAAATCTACAAAACGCCGGACCCGGCCCTTGCGAGCATCACCCTGCGCCATCCCGCCAGCGGCCGCGTCTGGACGATCGGACGTCAGGACAAGGATATGCTGTCGGGCGCGTACGGGAACGTCTCCGCCGTCATGTATGCCGGTTCTCCGGCCATTGTGTTCCGTCCCGATCTGACGGCGGACGATAGCGGCGTTCTGTTCGCCGACGGCTCGCTCTTCGAAGTGACGGTCGAAGGATTGGAAAAGACGGACGGATCGGCGGCGACGCTGCAATATGAAGTCGAATTTTTCGATCTGGACCGGACGCCGGTCGGCATCTTTCTGAACGGGCGGGAGGTACGGCTGACGCCGGACCCGCTGACGGCTGACGGAAGAGTGCTCGTGCCGATGAGACCGTTGTTCGCCCAATTCGGCGCCGAGGTAGCCTGGGACCGGGCGAGCGGCACAATCTACGCCGCATTGGGCGACAGGTCGCTGCAACTGCCGGCCGGCGGCAAGGAAGCGCGAGTGACCGAAACGGACGGCGAACGGAGCATCGCGCTCGACGTCCCGGCGCAAATCCGCGGCGGCACCACTTATGTTCCGATCGGCTTCGCCGCGCAATTATTCGGTCTGCGCGCCGCCTGGAATCCGGAAGCATGGCGCGTGGAGCTTACGCAATTGGAAAGTTGACGGCCCCCGCGATACCGGTATGACCCCCGACGTTAGCCGCTCCTGCGCCGGAGATTCTCAAGCAGGAAAGAAGCGGTCGCTTCCAACGCTTCTTCCAGCGCCGCCGTCGTCCCCGCGAACGGATGAACGGCCCCGAACGTATGTCCCGCTCCGGCGATCGTGCGATACGTATGGCGGGGCGCCGCTTCACGCATGCGCCGGAAGCCGTTCAGCAGCCGTTCCGCATCTTCGTCGCCCTGCAGCAGCATAACCGGAATGTCAAGCTCGGCCAGCCTCGCCGGAATATCGAACCGTTCGCGGTTTCGGTCCAGATCTTCGAAGAATATCCGGTTGATCGGCATCAGCTGCTTCGTCCGCGCATTCGGCGTATAGGCAACGCCCTCCCGTCTCGCTTCGGCTTCGAAGCGCTCGTCAAACAGGTTGGCCGAACCGACGCCGTTCCAGGTGACGACGGCTCCGATCTCCGGATGATCGGCTGCGAAGATGATCGCATTGCCGCCTCCGCGGCTGTGGCCGAGCAGCGCGATGCGCTCCGTATCGGCCATCTGCGGGAACGGCAGCCGGCCGCGGGTCAGCGCCGACAAAACGGCTGCGAGATCGTCCTGCTCGCGCGAATACGTGTTGCGTGCGAATTTGTCAAGCTCGTCAAAATCCCGCTCCCGCACGCCGTTGCAAGAGAAATTGAACAGGACGACGTAAAACCCGCGCTGCGCCAGCCACTCCGCCGCATACGGGAAAAACCCCCACGACGCGAACGCTTTGAACCCGTGGCAAATGACGATCACCGGCTTTTTATCCTGATCCGGCTGTACGTATACGCTGCCGCGTATGAACAAATCGCCGCCCGGCTCCAGGACGAACCGTTCGATGCTGACGTTTCCACTCATGGACGCCCGCCTCCTTTACCAGCTTTTTCACGTGATCTCCTTGTAATTTTGATTGTAGCGGTTCCACGGCTTAGCGGCAACGCAATTCGTCAGACGCACGTAATTTGCTAGGCGTAAGTAATTCGTCAAGCACACGCAATTTGCCATGCGTATGAAACAAGCAAAAACGACTTCTTCGTCTCTGTCCGGGGACGATACTGTTTCGCGATGGCGGCTAGAGCTCTATTCGCTCTCGCCACCCGGCGACTCATTGCGACCACCAGGTCCTTATTCGCTCTCGCCACCCGGTGACTAATTGCGAATCTCGAGGTCCTTATTCGCTCTCGCCACCCCCGCCGGGCGCCTGATTGCGAACCTCCACGTTCTTATTCGCTCTCGCCACCCGGCGACCTAATTGCGAACCTCCACGTTCGCTCGCTATACCCCGCTGTGAACTGCCACCTGTCTCGAAATTGCTTTACTCCGACTCCGCGGCGGCTGGCATCCGGAAGATAGAAACCCAATAAAAGATCAAAGCTGCAAAAGTGCAGTATTTCCGGGCGTAAAAGAACCAAAACGCAAAAATTGTTGCGATTATACAATTTTTTGACCCGTTCAAGCTCCAGCCAAGCAAAAAATCCCAAAAAATACTGTATTTTTGCAGAATTTTGCGCCATATCCATCTATTCGTGCCAAAATTCCTGCACTTTTGCAGGATTTTCGCCAAAGCAATCTGCCGGGAGACGAGGGCGCTGAAGACGAAGCACCCCGACGGGACCGGAGACGATTTGACGGAAGGCGGGGCATACCGACAGACCGGAGACGATTTGACGGAAGACGAAGCACCCCGACGGGACCGGAGACGATTTGACGGAAAACGGGGCGCGCCGACGGACGGACGACGATTTGACGGAGGACGTACAGGCAAATAGGAAGTGAGTTTTATACTTTTCTTTAATCTATAAAAAGACCGCCGGGAATCATTCCCGACAGTCTTTGTATTGCCGCCTATGCTGCATATGTTCCCGGACGCGCGCACCTTAGCCTGCGGGGCTCTATTCGCCCGCGCCACGCTCGCCGAACGCCCACCTGCAGGGCCCTACTCGCACACGCCACGCGCGCCTTAGCGCACCTGCGAAGCGCTTCTCTCTCGCGTCACGCCCGCGCACGCGCCTTAGCGCACCCGCAGAGCCCCGCTCGCCCGCGCCACGCCAACCACACACCTTAGCATAGGCTAATCGCACCGCGCGAGCCGCACGCCCCACAGCGCACCGCGCCACGCCCGCCGCGCGCACCATGCACGCGCCGTGCCGGATTTACCCGTTACGCAGCGGCGCCTCCCGCAGCTCGGAGCTGACGCGAAGGAAGCGGAAGAACGAGGCCGCCGCTTCGCCGCGGGTTACTTCGCGGTCCGGCAAGAACTTGCCGTCAACCGTATCCATAATGCCAAGGCCGATCGCAATGGCCGCCTGGCCTTTGCGCTCCACCTCCGCCGCATCGCTGAATTCGATGCGGAACAATTTCTCGTGATTGGCCAGCGTATTGTAACCGAGCGCCCGGATGATCAATTCGGCCATCTCCTCGCGATCGACTTTGCCCTCGGGATTGAACGAGCCGTCGCCAATGTCGATCAGGTTCTGCTGTACCGCCGTTTCCACATAGGCGAACAGCTCGGAGTCGGCGGCGACGTCGTTGAACGACGCCTTGGCCTGCGATGCGGCCTCGTAGAGGCGCGGCGGCCGGCCGCTATTCATCGACAGGACGAGCATCTTGATCAACTCGCCCCGGGTAATGACCGCCTCGGGACGGACCTTCCCGTCTTCCAGGTCAAGCGCCTTGTAGGCGACCATCAATTCCAGCTCCCGCTGAGCCGGATGGCCTTCCACATCGGTTGCCTGCGGCAGCTCCAGCTGGGTGACTTCTCCGGTCTCCAGATTGCGCCATTGCCCCGACTCCGCATCGAGGAACACCGGCTCGTCGACCGTCTTCGGCACCAGCCGGTAGACCAGCTTCGCTGTGCCGTCCGGAATTCCCTCGCCGGGCCTGATTTCACCGGCCGCCACCAGCACCCGGTATTTCTCGACCGGAATCGGCTCGCCGTTCCATTCGTACTTGTGCTGCTTCTGATAAGTCAGCTCGACGCGGTAGTAATCCATCCAGGCGTCGATCGCCTTCGCGTCGCCGATCAGCTGCGGCTTGGCCGGATACGCCAAATCTCTCACATCCGCAGAAAATTCGCGGATCTGCCCGGTGATCGCATCGATACCGACATGGACGTAATCATACTCGACCCGCGCCCCGTTCACTTTGCGGATGAATGCCAAATAGTATTGGCCCACTTCCTCGGGCGTCTTGCCTTCATAGCGCTTCGCGTCGGAAGCGCGCAAATACAGCTGGTCGGCGAGCCAGGGCAGCTGCTTCTTCACCGTTGCGACAGCTTTCGCTTTCGCCTCGCCGTATGTCACGCCTTTACCGCTTTGCTGTCTGCTGTTCGTATAGGCGCTGTAATTCCGGATCTGCCCGGTACGGGAATCGACGCTCGCCCAGACGGAACCGCTGTCCTTGCCGTTTTCCTTAACCGTCCAGGACAAGTTCCATTGCGCTCGGGAGACGCCCTCATACTCGTCCTCGTATTCGTTATAGTCGCTGCCGGTCAATTCGGCTCCCTTCGGCAGCCCGAACGCGTCCTTCACCGTCTGCACAGCCTGCTCTTTGGACAGCTGCGCTCCCGCCTTGGGCGCCGTGCCGAGCGGCTTCGCGCTTACCGGAGACGCTTCCAGCGCAGAATCGTCTTCGTACTGCGGCTTGATCACTTCACCCGTTGCCGCGTCGATCGTCACCGGCTTCAGCACATAGGCGAGCTGAGGAGACGTTCGGCCCGCGGTATTGCGGATCAGCTTGTAGACAAGCTCCGGGCTTGCGGCGGCCCGCAGCTTCGCAATCGCCTGCTCCGAATTCAGAACCGTTCCGGCCTTCTCGAACCGGACCGACTTCTCCCACTGCAGACGATACGAACGGACATGGCCTTCGCCGTCGACTTCAATATCGATAAAGTTCTCGACATACGGCAGATCGTTCACGATCCGGTTGTACCGGAACCGGTAAACGACATCGCCGTTCAGCGGCGGTTTCAACTGCTGGCCGTAGTAAGGATCGAGTTCGATCTGGCCGACCAGCGCAGGCGCAATGGATTGAATGAATGACATCGCCAGTTGCTGCGCTTCCGTACGGTCGACTTCGGGCGGATAGGACGGCGGTGCCGCTCCGGGATCATAATTGTCCGAGGAGAAAGACACCAGCGTGCTTTCGTCAGCGTTGATGCCGGCCTGAATGGAGGCAATCTGCTTGCCGTCCTTCTTCTTCACAAAATACAGATTCCAGACGTTGAAGCCTTCGCCGTTCGGATCAAACATCTGCTTGCCGTAGTTGGCACTTTGCAGCTTGTAATCGTCCGGAATATGTACCAGTTTGCGGGCGAGCGCTTCCGCCTGTGCCTTGGACATGGCGGCGACCGCCTGGGACGCCGACGCTTCCGGCGATGACGGTTCTTCGGCCCTCGAGCTTCCCTGCGCGGAAGATGCCGCCTTCTCCGCATAAGCCCCTGCCGGCACCGCGCTAGCCAGCAGCGCGGCGGATACGGTTACGGCCAACCACTTGCGACTTGATCTCACCGAAATATTCCCCTTTACGAAACGAATGGCTTGCTATTCTTCATTAACGAAAACTTGTTGCCAAAAGTTGCATCGCCCGTTTCCAATCCGCAAAAAAAGCCCTTTCGTCCCCTGATCAGGAACGAAAGGGCTGTCTTGCCGCGCCGTGAGTGTTCAAGCTTTACAGTTGGCTTTGAATTTTCGATTTCAGCGTTTCTTTGCTTTGAACGCCGACCATTTTGTCAACCGGCTGTCCGTCTTTGAACAGAATGAGCGTCGGAATGCTCATTACGCCGTATTGCGAAGCGATCTCCGGCTCTTCGTCCACGTTGACTTTGGCGACAACGGCTTTGCCTTCCATTTCGGTTGCGAGCTCCTCTACGATCGGAAGCTGCATTTTGCAAGGGCCGCACCAGGGAGCCCAGAAGTCGACGATGGAAACGCCGTTTTCGATGCTTTTCGCAAAATTGTCTTTCGTCAATGCCACTGCCATCTTACATCATCCTCTCCTAAAAATGTGGGTTGAGATGGAAACACCGCCACATCGCTTATTTCGGCTCGCATTCGCGAATCTGCGCCAGCACATCGGCAATCGTAATGCCGGCAAAGTAGCTTTCCAGCCGCTGCTCAGCGGCACAGAAAATGCCGTACATCACTTCCTTCATGTTGGAGCCGACAATGCAGTCCGCATCGGGATTGCCTGAACACCAGTTGGGCATGAGCGAACCGATCGCGATCACGCGGTAAATATCTTTCAGCGTTACCTCGGCAGGTTGTGCGGTCAGCCAATAGCCGCCTCCCGAGCCTTCGCGCGTATCGACATAGCCGCCACGGCGCAAACAGCTCATCACTTTGCGAACGCGGGCCGGGTGGGTTCCGACATTGACTGCGATCGTTTCACTGGTTGCCATCCTTTCCGGCAAATATGCCAGCAAAACGAGACTGTGGACGGCAATCGTAAATTCGCTGTTCATTCGTGAACGGCACCCCGCTTTGTACTGTAATAATATCAGTTACAGTTAGCGATGTCAAACGAAATGTGCTGAAATGCTCATTACCCATTATGTGATAAAGAAACCGCCGGTATTCCGGCGGCTCAAGCGAACAGCGATACAACGAACCGTGAGCTATAAAAAATAAATTAGAACAGAAACTCGTCGGGATCCGGACCGAACCGTTTGTCCTGATTCAGTCCGTCAATAGCCTCCATTTCCGCGTCGCTCAACTGGAAGTCGAACACGTCGGCATTTTCCTTGATGCGGTGCTCGTGAACCGATTTCGGAATCGTGACAACGCCATGCTGAAGATCCCAGCGAAGGACGATCTGGGCCGGCGTTTTGCCGTACTTATCCCCCAGTTCCTTGAGCAGCGGAATGTCCAGGTTCCCTTGCATCAGCGGACTCCATGCTTCCAGCTGGATGCTGTGTTTGCGGCAGAAGTTCAGCAGCTCTTTCTGGGTGAGCAGCGGGTGGAATTCGACCTGGTTGACCATCGGCTTGATATTGCAGCTGCCCATCAGCTCTTCCAGGTGGTGAACCTTGAAGTTGCTGACGCCGATCGCCCGCACTTTCCCGTCATTGTAGAGCGTCTCGAGGGCGCGGTACGTCTCCTTGAATTTATCCTTGCCCGGCCAGTGAACCAGATACAGGTCGATGACGTCCAGGCCGAGAAGCTCGCGGCTCTTGTCGAACGCGCGCAGCGTCGAATCGTATCCCTGATCATCGTTCCACACTTTGGTCGTAATGAACAGCTCGTTCCGGTTCACGCCGCTCTCGGCAATAGCCCGGCCTACGCTCTCTTCGTTTTTGTATATCGCCGCGGTATCAATTGCCCGGTAACCGTTACGGATCGCAGCCGTAACCGCATCGACTGTCTCCTGCCCATTTTGCGTCTTCCATACGCCAAGGCCGAGCCAAGGCATACGCACGCCATTATGTAGTACGGTCGCTTCAGCTATCGAAGTTGGGAATGGCATCGATAAAATCCCTCCTGCTTGATCAAAATGGTATTTCAAAAAAATGACTACTTTTACATCTTACCACCATAACCGGTCAATAAAAAGTCCGCAGCCGATATCCGGTCCGCCGTTTTCGTCAGAACAGGCTCAGCTGGCCTGAAGGCTCCGGCGGTTCAAGGCCGAGCAAACGGGACATTTCACGCGCATTATCGGCCGCGTCGCCTCCGGAATTATTGTTGAACAGGACGCAAATTTGTTGCGATTGCCGCTCGAGCCGGCGAAGCCGTTCCGCCCATTCGGCCAGTTCCTCCGTGCGGTAGCGGTACAAATAGCGCACCTCCCGCCAGTCCGGCCTTCCGCCGGACCGCCAGCCGGCCGCATTGCGGCCGTGAAAACGGACGATCGTCAGGGCCGGGTCGGTCGCTTCTTCCACAATCGGCACCGAGCCTTCCCCCGCCTGCGGTTCGTCGCAAACGCTATGGATCCACCCTTCTTCGCGCATAAACGCAAGCGTACGCTCCCGCATCTGCGGCGCGAACCAGCTTTGATGCCGAAATTCGAGCGCGCACGGAACATCTCCCATTCTCGCCTTCGCCGCCCGCAGCAGGCCGACATGTTCGCGGGTGCAATCGAACCACGGCGGATATTGAAACAGCACCGCTAGCAGTTTTCCCGCCTCGCGCATCGGCGCAAGCGATTCCAGGAATGCCCCGTACATGGCGTCGTCTCCCTCGAAAGGCACACCGCCGCGGGCGTGCCCGGTCATCCCCTGGTAAGCTTTGACGACAAACCGGAAATCCGGCGGCGTCTCGGCCGTCCACTTCTCCATATTGCGAACCGGCTGCACCGCATAGAACGAGCTGTCCACCTCCACCGTCCGGAAAACGCGGCTGTACGCCGCAAGCTTGTGCCGCGCCGATTCCTTGTCGGGGTACAGCGTCGGATGATCCCCCCATCCTGTCAAGCCGATTAAAATCACGTCAAATCCTCCGCATGCCATTTTCTATCCATTGTATCGATCGGATCCCTTCCTTGACAAGCGCTGTCTCTCCTTTTTATAATTAGGTTGCCTAATAAATTGGTTCGGAAATGTTTTAGCACCGAAATAAAGGGGGGGTACATATGAGCGACAGCAAAATCGGCAACAAAATCGTGAAGCAGCTGCTGCAGTCGTTGACGCAATTTAACCGCACGCAGTGGCACCGTTCGCTCCCCGGCTTCAAGCCCAGCGAAATTATGCTGATTCTGGCGATCGGCGAAGGGGCAGAGCATGGAGGACCCGGGTTGAAAGTATCCGAGATCAGCCATATGCTGCGGGTCACTTCGCCGACCGTTACCCAGCTGCTGAAGGAGCTCGAAAGCAAGCGTCTCATCGAACGCTCATCCGACCCGGCCGACAGAAGGGTTGTCCGCATTCGGTTGACGAAGGAAGGCATGCAGATTGCGAATAAAGCGAAACGCAAGCTTCTCCATTCGCTCGAAGGGCTTGTCGAATTTTTAGGAGAGGAGGATAGCAGACGGTTGGCGCAGCTTCTTGACAAAGCGTTTCTCTATTTTGACAAAGGACAGGATCAGTAAGCCAGATAGTCGGCAAAGAAGCAAAGCGAACCTGCACGATTGTATGTAACGGGGTCGCATGACCGGAAATCAAGAAAGAAGGAGGAAATCGGATGGCCAGAACGCACAAGAAATTAACCTTTACCGATTATGTTTTAAAATTCGTGTTCATAACGCTCGGCGCAGTCTTGATGGCGGTAGCGCTGGAGTTGTTCCTCGTTCCGAATCATATTATTGACGGGGGCATCGCCGGGGTATCGATCATCTTGTCCAAGCTGACGGACCTGCCGCTGGGCGTATATTTGTTCTTTATCAACCTGCCGTTTTTGCTCCTCGGTTTCAAGCAAATCGGGCGGACGTTCGCATTCTCCACGTTGTACGGCATCGGCATCATGTCGCTGACGACCGTGCTGCTTCACCATACGGAGCCGTTCACCGAGGATCATCTGCTGGCCGTCTTGTTCGGCGGGGTCATTCTCGGCGTCGGCGTCGGATTGACGATCCGGTTCGGCGGTTCGCTCGACGGAGCCGAAATCGTGGCGATTCTGATGGCCAAGAAAACCCGGATGCCGGTCGGTCAGCTGATCATGATCATTAACGTCGTTATTTTCATTATTGCCGGGTTCGTGTTCGGATGGGATTCGGCGATGTATTCGATCTTTACTTACTATATCGCGTTCAAATTGATCGATATCGTCGTCGAAGGATTGAACGAGTCCAAGTCGGTTACCATAATTTCAAGCGAATACGAGGAAATTTCTCAGGCGATCATCGACCGCCTCGGCCGCAGCACCACATTCATACAAGCAAGAGGGGGATACAGCAAAGAAGATACGCAAATGATCTATTGCGTCGTTACCCGCCTCGAAGTGGCCAAGCTGAAAGCGATCGTGCAGGATATCGACAGCAAGGCCTTCATCGCTATCGAGCATGTCGCCGACGTTATGGGCGGCAACTTCCAGAAAAGCGCGATCCACTGAGGCAGCCGCCGGTTCTCAATCGCTGATCAGCGCGCTTTCCAGATCGCGGTCAAAATGCACCAGCTCCATCATGCCGCCCGTATCGATGGCGATATCCGATTGGATGGATGTTACGGTGCATCCGGTCAGTTCCTCAAGCTGCTCTTTCAGCCGGAGCTGGAACGGATAGCGCACCGTCCCGTCCCGCCGCGAGCATGAAGTTGCCGTCTCGCCGACGGCCAGCGCCCTGCTCGCGGCAGGTCTGTGATCGGCAATGATGACTAGATGATTGCGGATAATACGGGCGTCGACGCCTTCCGGCACAAAGCCCGACCGTTCCCGTATGCAGCGACGGTACAACTCTTCGATTCTGGCGCTCAGTCTGTCCAGCATCTTCAACTCCTCCTTCTGTTCGGCATTCGGCACGATATCCCCCTTGTCCGTACGACGACAAAAAACCCGAGGCAGAGAAACTCTGCGCACGGGCTTATCGTCAATCGGCAAATGAGCCGGTCGCTACTAAGCGCGATCGCGGTTCTCTCAATCGGCTTACGAGGTTAGCTGTCGGATTCGGGCTTGAGAGTGCCCTACCTTCCGCGCTGCGCGCAGGAAGGATTCACCCCGGGAAACCGCCGCGGCGACGCGGACGGATTCGATGGTTCCCCCGTTTCCCTGTTCAGGGAATTCAGCATATGCAGTTGTATGAAAATTCAGAAAAGTAAGGGTGCCCCTGATTATAACCGATTTCATCGAAAATATCAAATCGGCGGACACCAACCGCATAATCCATTATATGCCGAAACGACAGCAAACGTGACAAACAAGCATTAACCTGCCTTTTCCAACCGCTCGTAAAATATAATCCGGTTGCCGGAAGGATCGATAACCGTCACTTCCCGCGAATGCCAGGGCGCAGTTTCGATCCCGGGACGCGCATAGCGCCAAAACGTTCTTTATTTTCACGATGCTTTAGGAGAGTCGAACGAGCTGACCGGTAACTTTCCTGTCATGTTTTCCGGGGCAAGCCGAATAGAATGTGGCGAGAGCAAAAACAGTCCGTTATCCATTCTGTTCAAGGTGGTGTAGGGTTCGCATGCTCGTATTGTGGATTATTGTAGCCGTTGTCGTCATCGGCCTGATCGTCTGGCTTATCGCCAGAACAAGCGGAGGTTGGGTATCCATTCGCACCGAGACAGGCGCAAGGACCGAGAAGCTGTACAGCCTGCAGGCTCACCTGAAAGAAAGCGGCATCAAAACCCGGATTTCCGGCGAAGGGCAGCAACTGATGCAGCTCCATGTTCCGAAGAAATCGGCGGAACAGGCCAAATCGCTGATTGAAGAGTTCGAAGCGCAGTTGAAATAATGTACGCCTCCGCCATCGCCTCATTCAAGCGTCCCGCCGGATGCCGGCGGGACGCTGCTCTCTTTATGCAATGCGGGCAAAGTCGCCCCTTCTCGTCGATCAGCTTAATCGGCTCCTACCATCCTGAGCCCGATGACGCCTCCTATAATCATGGCGATAAACAGCACCTTGCGCCAATCCTTCGACTCCTTGAACAGCACCATACCGAGCAGCACGCTGCCGGCGGCGCCAATGCCGGTCCATACGCCATATGCCGTACTGATCGGAATGTCGACCATCGCCTTGGACAGCAGAGAGAAGCTGAGCCCGCCGAAAATGATCGTGCCGACCGTCCCCTTCCATTTGGTAAACCCGTCGGACAGCTTCAAGAACGTCACCATCCCGACTTCCCCCAAACCGGATAAAAATAAAATGAACCAAGCCATAACGCCACCCCCTTGTTCGTAAAATCAATGTACGCCCTCGTACGGCCAGAAACCGTCCACGCCTCCGTCACCCTTGCTCGTGTCCCGCCTCGGCTTTGTCGCCGGAGATCATCTTCAGTCCGACAATGCCGCCGATGAGCAGCGCGATGAAGAATAGTTTGGGCCAATCCGCCGACTCTTGCATAAAGAGGATGCCGACCAGCACCGTACCCGCCGTGCCGATGCCGGTAAAAACGGCATAAGCCGTACCGATTTCAATCCTCTTGAGCGATTTTGCAAACAGCACAAAGCTTGCAACCAGCCCGATAACCGTCAACACGCCGGGCACAGGCCGGGTGAAGCCTTCGGACAGTTTGAGCCCGAATGCCCAGACCACTTCCATCAGACCGGCCAGCAGCAAATAGATCCATGCCATCGAATCGTCACTCCTTCGTCCATATTTGCCATAGCCAGCTCCAGGCGATTTCCTGCCGCTCCCGATACAGGCGGGAATCGTACAACTCGTGTTCGACGAGCATGCCGTCGGTTAAAGCAAAAAACAGCGCCAGCATCCGCCCGGTATCCTGCCTGACCAGCACATTCTCGTCCATCCCCTTCTCCAGTATGTCGGCAAGATAACGGACAAGCTCGGCCTCATGCGCCAGAAACAGCCGATGCAGTTGCTCCTTCAGATGCTTCGGCGGCACCATCATCGTCCGTTTCAGAAACGCCTGGCCGCTCGAAATATGGTCCAGATCGGTAAAAAAGTCAAAAACAGCGCGCAGTTGCTCCTTGATCGGCCGATTCGACACCCGTTCCACCAAAGCCTTATAATTCGCCAGCTCTTCCTGGATGACATCGTTCAGCAGCTCCAGGAAAAGCTGTTCCTTGGAATTGAAATGGGCATAAATCGACGGCGTCCGGATGCCGACCTGCTTGGCGATAGCGGACAGCGAAGCGCCTTCATACCCCGATTCCAGAAATGCCGTCAACGCCGCCTGCTTGAGACGATGAGCCGTCTGTCCGTCATTCACGTTTACGCCTCCTTGGTTCGTATTGCAACCTAACGAACGTTAGTTAGTTTTGGTTTTGATTGTAGCGGGTGACGGTGGAAAAGTCAAACGTGTATGGGGAGATAGAAAAAAGCCGCCGATTCGGCGGCTTGATTATAATGGCGCTTACGAACATATCATTAGCTTCCCATCGTTGACCGTTCCGGCTCGGATACCGATTGAGCTTGCCGTGTGGAAGGTTGCGACGATTCCACGGTCCGGTCGGGCAAGCCGAACATGTGCTTGACGAAAGACGGCAGCTTGCGATGGGATTGCCCGAGCCGGAAGCCGATCAGCTTCGCGGCCGACTCCAGCAGCAATCCCGGAAGCAGCCCCCATCGGCGCTCTTCCCGAATCGCCTCCAGTTGCCGCCGGACAAGCCGTGAACCTTCCTTGCCGACCTTCGCATATGGCAAAATCCAGTCCTGCTCGCGCATCGAGACGCCGTTGTCGTAGAAGCGGCGAAGCTGCTGCAGCGCGGTATAGTCGTGCGAATGCACCACCTCCGCTTTCGCGGCGTAGACGATCGCGTACCCATGCAAGATACAGCGCGCAGCCATGAACAGATCCTCGTTAAACATGACCGGTTCCGGGAACCGGCCCATCTCCTCGAAGACATCCTTTCTTATCGCGGAGCAGACGTTCGAGCAGAAGAACGTTTTCAGCCCGAGGCGCGGAATATCCGCTTTCGTCTTCCTTGCCGGTTCCGGCGGGTAGTTGAACGTCCGGCTCGTCCGTTCCAGCAAGCCCGCATCGGCACGGGGAAGCTGGCGGGCATAGGCATACGCGACAAGCGGGTCTCGCAGCGGCGCCGTCAACTCTTCGATGAGCCGTTCGTTATGGGGCAGCGCGTCCTGCGTCATGAACATCAGCACATCGCCGGAAGCGGCCGCTGCGGCTCGGTTGCGCGTCCCGCCATGATTGAACTCGCGGCGCGGAATGTCCAGCACAATCGCGCCTGCATGACGCGCACGAGCGGCCGTACCGTCCTCAGAAGCGGAATCCGCGACAATAATTTCATGCGGCGGCACTGTCTGTCCGTTCAGTCTGGTGATCAGTTCGGTTAACTCGGTGCCAGCATTCAGCGTCGGAATAATGACCGAAACGCGGACCGGTTCGCTGCGGTCAGTACGCATTTTTGTTAACCAAACCGTTCACAACGGTTTTCACAATAATTTTGAGATCGAACAGAAAACTCCAGTTCTCGATATAGAACAGATCGTGCCGGATCCGGTCATGGATGGAGGTATCCCCCCGCAGCCCGTTCGTTTGCGCCCAGCCCGTAATGCCCGGGCGAATGTGGTGTTTCACCATATATTTCGGAATCTCCTCTTTGAACTGATCGACGAAATACGGCCGCTCCGGCCGCGGGCCGACGACGCTCATATGGCCGAGCAGCACATTGAAAAACTGCGGCAGCTCGTCGAGGCTTGTCCGTCTGAGGAAGGCCCCGAACTTCGTGCGCCGCGGATCGTTCTCGACCGTCCATTGCGTGTCCGACACTTCGGCGGGAGAGACGTGCATCGTCCGAAACTTGTACATGTTAAACGTACGACGGTTCAGCCCCATCCGCTCCTGCTTGAAAATGACCGGCCCGGGCGATGTCAGCTTGATACCGGCGACAATGAGCAGCATCACAGGAGACGTTACGATAATCGCCATAATTGAAAACACAATATCGAAGGTTCGCTTCAAAATTCGGTTGCTTAGCTCGTCGAGCGGTATATCACGTACATTAATAAGCGGAATACCTGCGAAATTGTCGAAGAATGGCCGAGCTGGCAGAAGATCGAAGAAGTCGGGAATAATCAACGTTTTTACACCTGCATTATCGCATATGTCGATAATACGAGGATATTTGCTATGCGCTTCAAGTGGCAGCGCTATAATGACTTCATCGATCAAACGGTTTTCGTTGAGAACCTTCTCCAATTCATCGATCTTTCCTACAATAGGTTTCATATGACGATACTCTCGCGGGTGTTCAACATGGTAATCATCCAGAAAACCAAAAACATCGTATCCCAGTTCAGGGTACTGCTGAAGATTCTCATAGAAACTTCGGCCAACGGATCCCGCGCCAAGAATCAATACATATTTTTTGTTATAGCCTTTTCTTCTTAAACGAAACAACCATGTTTTTACCATGTATCGGTAGGATATCATTACTGCAATGTTCGCCCCGAAGAAAATAGCAAGAAATTCCCGAGAAATATGTACTTGTTTTGCTATATAGAGCATGCTAAGCAGGCCAAGAAAACTTAATGAATGAACTTGCACGATGTTCCATACGTCGGAGGCAAAGCTCTTGCGTCGTCTGGGAGCATAAAACCCAACCGAAAATCCGATCAGAACGGACGCAAAAGCATAGACCGTTCCCCAAAGCAGGTAACTGCTCATTGGGAGCGTGTTATAAGATGTAATCCAACCGCTATGAAATTTAACCCAATATGCCGCCATAAAAACCAGCAACATAATGAACGCATCTGACAATACATAAATCTGGGTTAGGAAGCGTTGATTTTGCCGGATCATCGGATGATCCTCCTTAATTACACAAAAATCTATATGAAATGAAAACTACAATAATATATAGGGTTACTCTCATTCTACCAAAAAATAAACAATGGACAACCCTGCTGCTCTAATGATTTCTATTTTTCGCTATTTTCTTATGAAATGTATATTGCCTTTTTCGAATCATGTCGGGTATTTTTTTGATAATAAACGGCCAGCAACTAAGCAGCTGAGGTTCTTTTAGTAAAATATAGATCAGTTTGGCAACTTCTTTTGCAACAAAAACCGGCAAAAATTTCAACCAATGCTTGCCGAATGGTTCATTTTTAATAATGGTAAAGAAACGGTTTTGATAGGAATGTTTTCGAACGAAAAGAGCTATGGACTTTCTGCCTCCTTCTTTCCACCCTCTTCCATGAATCGCTTTTGCCTCAGGTATATACCATGCCTTCCAACCAAGATGACGCGCCCGCCATGCCACGTCGACGTCTTCTTTATAGGCAAAAAAATCCTCATCGAAAAATTGGCCCTTATATGCCACTTCCTTAATCATCGCTGTTCGATATACGGCAGCCGCTCCAGAAACACCAAAAATCTCTTGTCGATCGCACCACTTCGAAATCGAATCTCCCGAGGCTATATCACGGGCATTATGATCGGCTGTCAATTCAATTCCCGCGCTATCCATAACGGAAAGATCATCCGCCCGCCGCAATTGGCCGGTAGCACTTCCTACTTCCGGATGGTTGTCCATGAAGTCAATAATGTTGGCAAGGTAATCTGTATCGAGAATAACATCCGGATTTAAAACGAGCACATAATCCGATTCTGTATACGATCTCGCTTGATTATGTCCTCCTGCAAAGCCACGGTTAACATCATTTCTGATTAGCTTTACCCCTTTTTCTTGAAAAGCTTCTACGATCTCGCATGTATTGTCGCTCGATGCATTATCAACCACGATAATCGAAGAAATAGGAAAGGACTGCTCCAATGCGGCTTGCAAGCAGTCCCCTATGTCTCTCCCGCTGTTGTAGGTTACGATACATACACACACAGTAGAACGCGATGTGGACTTAGACATCGTTACTTCACTCGCTATCTTGTAGATAGTGTCTTAAAGCTTCCCTCCAGTTGCGAAGAGGGTTCAAGCCATTGCTGCGAATTCCGCATTGATCCATAACAGAGTAGGCCGGCCGCGGCGCCGGACGGGGGAAATCGGCGGTTGTGCAAGGTTCTAACACGACATCGATGCCGCTGTCTTCAAAGATAGCATTTGCGAATTCGTACCAGGAGCAACTTCCCGCATTCGAGACATGATAAATGCCGAAATAATCAGTTTTTACAAGCTCAAGCAAAAAACGCGCCAAATCAAAGGTGTAAGTCGGAGATCCAATCTGATCGCGTACAACTTTGAGCGATTTTCGTTCTTTCGCCAGATTCAACATTGTTTTTACAAAGTTATTTCCATACTTGCCAAAAACCCATGACGTTCTGACAATAAAGTAACGGCTGTGGAGTGTCTGCGTCAACTGCTCGCCAGCAAGCTTGGACTTGCCGTAAACCGTTTGTGGATTCGTTTGGTCGTATTCATTGTAAGGAATACGGCTTTTTCCGTCAAACACGTAATCCGTACTGATATAAACGAATTTGGCTCCAATTTCCTCTGAAGCAACAGCCATATTTCGTGTTCCCGCAGCGTTAACTCGAAAAGCGACGTCGGGCTCGGCTTCGGCTTTGTCAACCGCCGTATATGCGGCGCAGTGAATGACTGCATCGGGACGCTGCATATCCATCACTCTGCGGCAATCGTCAAGACTCGTAATGTCAAGCCTATCCCGACTATAACCGACAAGTTCCAACCCTTCTTCACCTGGCAAACGGACCAGCTCCTGACCGAGCTGACCAGAGGCGCCGGTAATGAGTACTTTAAGCCGTTTAATGGTCATCCCTTGTTCTCCAAACGTTTCTTGTATTGCTGCTCATAGTATCGCTGGTAAGATCCCGACACGACTTGCTCCATCCATGATTGGTTGGTTAGATACCAATGAATCGTTTTTTTAATACCGATTTCGTACATATACTTTGGCTGCCAACCCAATTCTTTGCGGATTTTGGTTGCGTCGATTGCATACCGGCGGTCATGCCCCGGGCGATCCTTCACATAAGTAATCAGCTCTTCGGACTTGCCAAGTTCATTCAAAATCGTCTTCACGACGTGAATGTTGTTCCGTTCGTTATTGCCGCCGATGTTATAGATTTCGCCCGGACGTCCTTCATGCATGACAAGATCGATCGCGCTGCAGTGATCCTCTACATAGAGCCAATCACGCACATTCAGACCATCCCCATAAACGGGGAGCGGCTTTTCCAAAAGTGCATTCCGGATCATGAGTGGAATAAGCTTCTCCGGGAACTGGAAAGGTCCGTAATTGTTGGAGCATCGAGTAATATTGACATTCAGACCGAACGTTTCGTGATAGGCGCGGACAAGAAGATCCGCTCCTGCTTTACTAGCCGAATATGGACTGTTCGGCGCCAACGGTGTTTCTTCTGTGAAGAGTCCCGTTTCGCCAAGCGTTCCATACACCTCGTCCGTGGAAACTTGAACGAACTTGCCGACCCCATAATGTTTGGATAATTCGAGCAGCACTTGTGTCCCCAGTACGTTCGTCCGCACAAAAATGTCCGGATTAAGAATGCTGCGGTCCACATGAGACTCGGCGGCAAAATTGATAACTACGTCAATTCCGCCTGCGAATATCGGTTCCAATGCAACACGATCGGAAATATCAGCCTTTACGAAGCGGTAAGTCGGGTGATTTTCAATGGATCGCAAATTCTCGAGATTCCCGGCATAAGTCAAGGCATCGACGTTAACAATTTGATATTCCGGATACTTGTTTAGGATATAGTGAACAAAATTGCTACCGATGAAGCCTGCGCCGCCTGTGATCAGAACGTTCATTGCACTCACCCCCTAAAAATAAAATTGATTTCCGCTTCTTTCAATAAGGGGTGTTTTGCATCCTTCTCCGATAAAATCGGATGATCAACGGGCCAATCTATTGCAAGATCTGGATCATTCCAGGCAATTCCCCGATCATGTTCAGGAGAGTAAAACTCATCCACTTTATACAAGACTTCACAATTGGGCTCAAGTGTACAGAAGCCGTGGGCAAAACCTTGAGGCACCAATAGCTGGAGTTTGTTCTGTGCGCTCAGTTGGAAACCTTCCCATTGTCCGTAAGTCGGCGAACCTTGTCGAATATCCACAACAACATCGAAAATCGATCCGGCAATAACACGGACAAGCTTCGCCTGCGCCTTCGGATGCAACTGATAGTGAAGTCCCCTCAATACACCGGCTTCTACTGAAAGGGAATGGTTATCTTGTATGAATCGGTAATGGATTCCGGCCTTGTGATATGCGGACTCGTTGTAACTTTCCATAAAAAAACCTCGGTGATCACCGAATACGGTCGGCTCAATTAGCTTTACCCCCGAAAGTTTTGTGCCTTTCACTTTCATGAGATCACCTTCTTTTTCTTCTAGCTCTTCAATTTACCGAACTCTTCTCCCAAGTCGATGTCTTTTGCCAGTTCATTAGCCCGAGCCAAAGACTCATGTGTCCCAGCATCCGTCCACCAGCCCGGGAGAATATCATAAGTCAGTTCATTCCTGGAAATATAAGCATTGTTTACATCGGTTATTTCCAGTTCCCCACGAGCGGAAGGTCTTAAGGTGCGTATGATATCGAAAACTTGACTATCGTACATGTAAATGCCGGTTACAGCATAATTACTCTTAGGTACTAGCGGCTTTTCTTCTATCGAGATTATTTTATCTCCGGAAAGTTGAGGAACTCCAAAACGTTGCGGATCTGGGACCTCTTTTATAATAATTTTTGCTCCTCGACCTTGGCTCTTAAATTTATTGACGAAAGGTACGATGCTCCCTGAAAAAACGTTATCACCGAGAATGACGAGCATCTGGTCCGCGTTTACAAATTGCTCTGCCATTCCCAAGGCCTGCGCTATCCCACCCGCCTCATCTTGTACTTTATAAGTTAATGAAAGACCAAGCTCTCTCCCACTTCCAAGTAAATTGACAACGTCTCCCATATGATCTCTACCTGTTACAATAAGTATGTCACTAATCGAACACTCCTTCATTCGTTTTAATGCATGAAAGATCATTGGATATTTGCCAACCGGAAGCAGATGCTTATTCGTTACCTTTGTGAGAGGCAATAAACGAGAACCTGTTCCTCCACTGAGTATGATGCCTTTCATATGAGATATACCCCCCTTCTACCTAATGCCAGATTCAATCCTCCAGATAAAGCCTGGCCTGTACAACCAACATTATAACGCAAGGGACTTTCTTCGCTTCACCTCCAAGAAATGAATAATCATTAGAAAGACTCCTGGTAAAAACATAGGATAATAATACATAAAATAGCTTCCTGGCTGTGTTATAAACAGTAGAGGAACTCTCAAAAGTAATAAAACAGAAATCCAAAAAATCGGGTTTTGTAAAGATCTCATCCTTATGATCACAATAACTAAGTATATAAATACAGGACTGAAGTTCCAAAATATTAGTGTGTTTGGAATATTATTATCAAACGACTTGCTCCAGTTGAGTATATTGACTATGAATTGTCTCAAATTTATATTAATGGGCCGGTTTAAGCTATTGTCCAGCATCAGTTTTGCCCCATCATTATCTAAGTTTTTCAAAATGTAAGAGTTTATATAGTCGCTTGGGTAGTAACCGTAACGCGAAAAACCTGATGAGGAGATCATTGTTCTTGTACGAGATGACAAAAATATATCAAGATTATCAATAACTATTTTTAAATAGGATTTTTTAAAGGATTTAAAATCCTTTTCTGAAAAATCATCTTTTACAGCACCATTCCAGTAACTTGGAACTTCGTATGGTGAAGCCATTTCCTTTGTTTTTTCTACATCTATAACTTTATTTAATTGTATGCTCGTTTCTTCACTGATTATTGCATTCTTATCAGCAAGAATCATCGAGAGAGGGTTAATAAACGCTGTGAGCTCATACCTCATTTGTTGTTTTTCGTCACCTTTGATTAATCCATAAATATTCCCTGCTACTAAAACCCCAACTATTGTTACAAGGGTGAATACTACAATACGTTTCCTTGCTGCTATTCCCAAATACCATATGGCTATTGGAACAAATATAACATGATATATTCCCTCTTTCCTCCAGGTAGATAGAAGGATTGTGAGAAACCCTATAATTATCAAAGTCTTATTATCACATTTCTTTTCTTTAAAACTGAAATAAATTAATCCTACCAGCCAAAGCTCTATAATAGCTAACATCGTGCTCCGAAATGTCATTAAAGTATTAAATAGTACGGCTGGACTTAGAACTATAATAATAATTAGTACGAGTTTATATTTAGAAAATCTTAAAGGATAATTAAACTCTAATTTGGTTATAATCCAAGATGAAACAAAAGCCATAAAAGTGATTTGCGATCCCACAATCATTCCAAAAGACGGGATCAAAAAAAGACTAAAGATGTAAAAGTAAACTGTTTGATAGGATTGCCAATCATCTATATGAAATTGAGTTGCATTTTGATAGATCCAGATTTCATCCCAAACAACTAGTCCTGGCCAACTTAAAAAAAGAATGCCGATATATGGCACGAAAATATAACTAAGATTTTTAAACCATTTGCGATAAAAAATTTCCTTATTTATTATTTTTTTAATAAATTCATATAAAAACAAAACGATAAAATAACAATAAACCACATATAATATTTTTGAAGTGGTATAACCAAAAGAATGAGGCTCACCTGTTATGAAGTGTTTCTCAGAAATAAAAGAAAAAAGAAATAAAATTGTTACTGTACCGCACACAATTATTTGTTTAATAATATTATGCTTTATCATAACTGGACGACCTCACTTATAAATCTAAGTCCGGGAAAACGGTTCAGCAACAATTAAGGGTATTACGACATAGTTTCAATATGCTGTGGACTGATTAACCCGAACGATTATCACACGAAGCAACGTTCGTCTTGTAAACAGGCCAGAGAACAGGCCTTTTTCTTCATAAACCATGATTATATCTTACGGAGCTTCTAATCATTCTCTGAAATCATAATCACACTTTAAGAAACTCTCCACTTCTTCCGGCGTACCAAGTATATGTACACTTTCGGTCGCTAATAACGAGATTGTCACTTTATAATTGTTCTGTATTAATTGGTTATAGATAGGGGCAATATATCGTTCTCCTTTTTCTTCCCTTCCAGGTAGAGAGTAGTACAAGTTATATGCGTGTTCATACAATCTTGCAGAAGAAAACCAATACAAACCAATCGTAG
Organism: Paenibacillus cisolokensis; assembly: GCF_050481165.1. Classification (NCBI taxonomy): domain Bacteria; kingdom Bacillati; phylum Bacillota; class Bacilli; order Caryophanales; family Paenibacillaceae; genus Paenibacillus; species Paenibacillus cisolokensis. Next base: position 49,852 of record NZ_JBCNFP010000075.1, on the reverse strand, counting down.
CATAATTAGATATTCGCTTTTTTTCACGAACTTCAATCACTTGATTCTCTTCATTAAGTTTTACAAAACTCCATTTATCACCTGGGGCATTAAAACAAGGAATCCACCCATCATCATTAATGGTATTCTTATATATAACACCCGGCTTTACATGAGTATCAATATTATATATTAAAAGGGGGGATTCGGGAGTCCAGTAAGGTTTACCGAATAAAACGGTTGTTGCCTGACCATCTGTTAAATGATCTATCTCTACTATATCATACATAATAACCCCTAACTTGCTACACTCTTCTCTTATAAAACCTTTTGCATCGTCAGCACTCTGCACGATAAAAATAAAATGATTTCTAGAGAAATCAAATGACTTCAAGCTTATTATTGACCAATAAAATAAAGATCTTCCTTTAACATTTATCATATACTTTGGTTGAAGATAACCTGCCCTCCGAAAACGACTTCCCATTCCCGCCATTGTTATTACAATGTTCACAGTTTCTCCTCCTTGTTCAAGGAGTCTCGACCTTGCTGCAGTAATTCATTAAGCTCATCTTCGTTGTACATCAAAAACTCATTTGGACGAACTGCACGATCATCTATATAAAAACCACTTTCACCTGGCCAAGGTTTACCAAAAAGAATTTCATCATATGGTATATCCCACTTCTCTAACCAATTCATAACATTCCGGGCTGTCTTCGCGTTAATCATTCCTAAATTCCCATTGTAACTCCTCATATTCCGAGCAGTATATATAAGAATTTTAAAGCCCTTTTCTCGCCATTCTCGTATACGCTCTATCATATTGAAGTATGGCATTAAATCTTCATAAGATTGGCCCTTTTCTTTAATTGGACATAAAGTCCCATCCAAGTCGACTATCAGTGTCCCTCGTTTCTCAGACATTTCGTTCCAACTCCTCTTTTATCTTGATTGCATTTAGAACAAACGCTAATACTTTCCTTGGATTATCAATATGCAGTGGAAGCATTGACAAGAAAAGCGAGGTTTCACATAAACGAATTATTCGAATATCGAAACCTGAATTACTAACCTTTTCAAGAAACAAATGTTGATGTTCATCCAGTTTTTCAGACTTAATCATAATTTCAATATTCAATGAATTATTTATGTTAGCTACAAACAACTCATTATTTAGAAAATCATAATTACCTAGAATTGAGTGGGATAATTTTGCTAAATCATAATAAGGATCCATCCATAAATCTTTTTCTTCTAACGCTCCCTTCGTATCAATAAATTTCATCATATAAGTATTTTTATCGTAAAGAATATTGGAAAAACACAAATCACCGTGACCAATGACTTCTTTATAGTTTTTAATCTCTTTGACTAACCGATTATATAATTCATAATAATTATTCAAGAGAGCATCTAAAGTAAACGAAGTTCCATTAATTATATATGACTCTAGTCGGCTAAAGTTAGGAGTAGATTTCAGCTTTTCCATCCGGTCAACCACTTTTTGATAGTACAAATCCTTAAACCTTGCGAGATACTCCTCTCTTTCTAGTTTCCGTGATGGCCTTAAAGTTATGAAATCAAAAATCTTGTCTAGAAAAACTCCAAAATCCTTAATGGAAATGGAATTGTGGATCCACTGTAATGCCATATCAGGTATGTTAAGACGTTCCATGGTGTAACAAGCGTAGTCGTGCTGTAAACTAAAATTATACGGCATTACAAACCATGGTTTCATTTCATTAGGTATAAGATGATAGAAATCATGTTCTTTTTGAATCTTTAATTTATCTGTTGATTTTTTGACGAGCGTATACTTATCCCCAACAAGTTGATTGAAATATCTTGCTTCGAATCCCCCAGAAAAAAAATTAAGAAACGAAGCGATATCGGATATATCCAACAAGAAATTATTAGGTGAGAACAAGAGTGCATTATCACCCAAGTCTTCTTTTGTTACCATTCGTTTATTATTTTCCTTCAACGTTAAATAAAGGTTATAATCTTTAAATGTTGTAAAAATCAGCATTGTAGGGTCAATTTCACGATCTACATGAATGAATTGTGTATAAACTATTTTTCTCATCAATATATTAAAACTTTCAGAGTCTACAACCACTGATCTTGAATAGAAGTGAACAATAATGTGATTTGAATTCTCTTCTTTAAATTTATCAAGAATAATCTGCTTATCCAAGTAATTTTTAAGATGAACGAATTCCGCCATCCCAGTATCGTCCACTAACTTTTTCATTTTGCTCGCGAGGGTAGATTTCTTATGTATAATTTCTCCGAATCGACGTTCGCCTACCACAGAAGAAATTGACCTAGGTAACTCTTCACTATCATCATATAAGAAATAAATTTTTTGTTTCATGTTTACTGGCTCCAATCTCATTTAACATCTGTTGGTTAATAATATTCAGTATTTTTTCTAACATATTGCATTCTTGCTTGTTTATTTCGTAAACGAAGTGCTTCAGAAATCCGATTAATTAACAGAGAACATATAAAATAAAGGGCTAAAAGAGAAAGAATGATTAATCCCAGATTCTTATACAATAAAAAGTTACTTGAATTTGTTTCTGAGGTGGAAATCGAGAAAAATGAGTCATTTAATAAAAGAAAAAAACTTTGAAACATTGAACTGATATTGATAGTTGAAAACAGTATAGATATTGAAAATATTTCCAATATCCAGATGATTACTGAAATAAACAATCCTAAGGAAGATCGGCCTTGTATGAGTGCTTTTATATCACTGTGTATCTTTCTCATGTTATATAAGAAATTAAGTAGTTTCACCCCTCTAGTTGAATTACTTCTGCTCATAATTAACTGATTTACGTATTTATATGTAAAGGGAAATTCTAAATAATAAAAAAAAGAAAATGAAATGAAAGTGAACAAAATAATTACCAACGGTAAATAATCGATCAGCGAAATATCGGATAGTAAAAAATACACTAACATTATTGTCAAAATCACAATTGCATCAAATAAACGTTCAATCCATATTACTACGATTCCCCTACGTACATTTTTGCAAAGCCGTCCAATTTCAATTACGCGAAAAATCTCCCCAACTTTGTAAGGTATAAAAAAATTCACCCATGCAGTTACTGCATATACCCTTAGTAAATCTTTGAACTTAATCTTATTCTCTAGTAGTATTGTGTAAAGGCGGATAATTCTCAAAAGATGAGCAGCCAAGTATAGAAGGGTGAATAAAATAATCGATTTCCAAAATCCCGAACTCTGTTTAACAAAATCAAAATTAATCGAGTACCCTGTTTTTACGGTAAATATTAAGCCGAGTGTTATAAATAGAATAAAGATGATAATATAACCGTCTCTCTTTTGGAGCTTTCTAAAAATTAAGCCCATTATGCAAAATCCCTTTCAAAATTTTTGAATATTAATTCACTATCATAATTCATAATCACTTTTTCACGATGCTCGTTTTGCAAAAATTTCGATTTGTTTATTGCAAACTTCAATAATAAAGCAAGCACTTTAAATGCTTGACGAATCATTTTTACATTTGAAACTTGATCGTCTTCTCTCCACACTAATGGAAAAAAATGAATGCTATGTTTAAAGTATATACTCCCTAGAATCATACAATAATTAAAAGTTAGATCATCAGGATACTGATGGTAAAAGTTATCCTTTAAGCGATCTACCTTGTAACAATTTAGTCCTGATCCCAGATCATATATACGATGTTTAGTTACTATAGAAAAAAGCATATTATAAATGTAATTCCCAAACGTTCTAAATCTCGAATAACCTTGAAGCTTTGAAGCTGGATGAAAACGAGCACCCAGCAAACAGTCTACCTTTCGATGCAATCCCTGTATTAAGAATGGGAGAATATCATTAATATTACCTTGATCGTCGCCGTGCAGAACAATTACATAATCAAAGGAATTACGAATGGCATACTGAAATGCAATCTTATGAGAACCCCCAAGACCATAATTCTCAGTATTTCTGACCACAGATACTTTTAGGCCCTTCATAGTTTTAATCTTGCTAATTGCCATTGCTTCCCCATTATCTGTACTTCGATTATTTACAATCAATACTTCATCAATATAATGTTTAATATCAGTAGTAAACTGTTGAAGTACTCTAACAATTTGCTTTTCACAATTATACATTGGGATAAAAACGAGAATTTTTTCACTCATAGATAAGCCCCTCTAAAATTTCTCATTATATCAGTGTCTTGCTTAAAATTCTTGATGTAAGGAATCGCATAAAAAGATAATTAGATGCCAGTGTAAATGGAGTTAGAATTATTTTAACTGCCAATGGAATACTAATTTTAAAATAATCAAAAGAAGAACTAACAGAGTAACTTATAATATCAATAAGCCACGAAAAAAAACCAATCGATATAATTTGATAAACAAGGTATATCACAAAACCACTAGCAATAAATTTATCTTCTATTAAAAAAATATTGCGTACAGATAAGATATAAACAAATGTAACTGCGATAGATGCACTTATGCAATTAGAAAGCAACGGTGTTATGTCGCGTACTATTAAACATAAATATATAATACTGTCTGTCAACCAGCCGATTCCAGATACACATGCAAATTTAATGATTTTTTCCCATTCAGCCTTCATGCAAGACCATCTTTCCAGAACATATTGTGTTTCTATTAACCCCATTACTTAGAATCGGAATGTGACAACTCCTAATATTCTTCTATTCCCAAGAATCCAATCAAATGCAAAGCTTTAGCTAAACAATTTTTGTAATCTAAGCTTAAAAAACAATCGAATTAATCGAGATCCCCATTTGGAATTAGCTATTCGCATTAATTCATACTTTCTAGTATTTAAATCCTGGAAATTCGACGAATTACCAATCCCAAAACCTACAATCGGATAATTCAACGTTGGATTATCCCAAAGATAGCCTGGCCCATTAGCATCAATTAAATTAAACAACTCAAGTCCATATTTTTGATATAGCTTTACATGAAAACTAGATAATTTTTCTCTTAAATATATCACAACATCTCTATTAAACTGCCTGGACATCGAATCGCTTCGAACACGATATTTCACTAATGGCTCTGGAATACTAATTCCCAAACAGCCATGAGCGCACATTGAGATCCATCCCTCATAGTCTTCCATGCCGTACTCCATCGCTATCTTGTTGAGACCAAAATTGATAAAATCCTGCCTCCTGACTACGACAAAAGCGGCTAACATGTTCGAAGCCAGAAAGTATGGGAATTCTGTATTAAACGTAGGCCACACATTACTCGAATTTCCAAAGTATCTTAACCAGCTATACACAAAGGAAACATTCTCATATTGATTTAATAAAGCAATTGCTCGAGAGTAAAATTCAGGTTCTATAAGATCATCCGCATCTAAAAATGCAATAAACTCACCCTTAGCATATTGAGCGCCAACATTTCTTGCATTGGCCAATCCTTTGTTCGCTATATCAACAACTTTAATATGCGGAGAGCGGTTGCGGTATTTTTCCAATACTTCTAAACTATATTTATCGGTTGATCCATCATTAACAATAACAATTTCGGTTGGTTTATAATCGACATTCAAAGCACTTTCCATCGTTTCATCTAGATGAACCCCGAGATTATAATAAGGAATTATTATAGATAATAGGTTCTTCTCATTTGACGGTTGGGTTGAATATTGCTTTTCATACACACCCTCAAGCAGAGAAGGGAATAATGATTTCTTCTCTGAACGAGATTTCTCAATCACATTCATATAAAACTGTTCTCTTAGTTTAACATTTTCTGCAGTACCGCATAATTGTCTTATCCTTAAATGAGAATGTTTACTCATCTCTTTAAGGCGATTTGCATCCGCCTGTATCAATTCCACCAACTTTTCACAAAAATCACCTTCAACATCCCAGTCAAAGATCAGCCCGGCCTTAGCATCCTCCCCAACCATCTCTGCTTGTCCTCCAGATCGGGAAACGAGCATCGGTGAACCAAGCCACATTGATGTTAAGCAAGTGTATGGAAAGTTTTCATACAGAGATGGAACAATGACCGCTCGAGCTTTTAGAATTTCGGGATTAAGATCCTTCGGTGGAATTGCATCCTTAAATATCAAATTTCCTTCTTCAATACGATGACGATACTGTTCTTTTAGTAACTCTCCAAGATTTCTACCTTTCGGATAAAAATATGTATCTCCCCCAATAATTTTAAGCTTGAATTTGTGCCCCTGTTTCCAAACAAGATCCGCAGCCTTTAACATTTGTACGACGCCTTTTCGATACTCAGTCCTGCCGAAATATAGAAATGTGTCTGAATTATACTCTCTGTTATAACCCGCTTCATATTCTTTCAGTTGATAAGGCAAGTGAATAACCTCAATTGGATTGTTAGGAGCCACATGTTGGACTTGCTTCTTCAGAAACACACTTGGACTTAGCAATGCATCAGCTGCTTTCATGCAGAATTTCTCCATATGCCCAATCCAATAATTTGGGAATTTATACCGCGGCCCTTGATTTACTTTATCTAATTCAAACGTAGGGGTATGTAAATGAACAACAATTGGAATGTCTTTAAGTACAGGATCAAGCTGCCACTTTCTCATCAGGAGATAATACCCTATCCCATTATACTCCTGGATTTCGATAATATCCGGCTTTACCCCATCCTTTTTGATAAGAGAAATTACTTCTTCAGCATATTGATAAGCTAAAGCAGTCCAATAACCTAGATAAGAGTAGAAATCGCCCTGCATGTGTTGGAAACGTACAACTCTAACCCTATTATTATTTTCAATTGAATTTTTGTGCGAGTCTCTCACCATCACTGTAACGTCATGACCAGCTTCTGAAAACATGGTTGATACCTGGTCGACATACATCCCGATTCCTCCACCAAAATCAGGAGGATATTCACTAGTTAAAATCCATATATTCATGCATTTCACCTTGATCTACTTTTATTTTCCTTCAACGCTATCAAAGTCTCAAAGTAAGCTTTAAACTTTTTACATTGATTTTCCCAATACCATGGTCGAACAAATTCTAAATTTTCATTAGACAACTGCTTTAAAATACTTCTATCATCAACTAGTTTAATAATTTTTTCCTTAAGTGCATCTATACTACGCTCTTCAATTATAAATTCTTTTTGTTTGGGGCCAAGCACTTGAGGAACAATACCAACATCAGTTGTAATAATCGGTACACCACAAGCCATAGCCTCCAGAACTGGATTTGGCGTACCTTCTATCTTTGACATACATACCAACACGTCAATCTTCGCATAGTAATTTACCATCTCTTCATGAGGAACAAATCCATCCACCCTATCACAATAGAGCCCAACTACCTGTACCCCTTGATCCATTAACCCTTCAACAGTTGGCTTTACAATTGTACGAAATCCTTTGAAATCTTCTAGCCCCTCCGCCGCCCATTTGCTATTACCTACCCACCCAACCACTAAAGGACGTGTAAATTCGTTAAACCGATTTGGATTAATCGGATAAAATAACTCTTGGTCTACACCATCTTCAATCACCATCTTAGGATTTGGGTATATTTGTATTGATTGATAAATTTCGTTTAGTTTTTCAGAACATACGTAATAATGAAATTGATTAAAAATCCAATTTCTTTGAACAATTTCCTCCTCACTTAAAAATAAATGATCATAAACACTTGTAGATAATGTTTTATTAAAAAGATAATCATTCATAAATTCGGACACAGAGACCGCTTTATCTTGCAAATAGTTGGCATATGCTTCTTCTGCAAAAACTTGAGGAATCATTTCTCGCCAGAAGAAATGTAAAATATCACAATCATGTGTGCGGAATAATAATTTAACAGGATCCCAATCACACTCTTCATAACTGATTAAATCAAATGAAAAATCATTTGCGAGATGCTTTTCTATTTGCCGTGCTATATTTCCGAAGGCCCAGTAGTCTACGTCAACAACTAACGCTATTTTAGCTTTTGGATTTTTTTTCACAATTTGCTCATTAAATGAGATTGAGATATCGTTACCGAAGTTTCTGTTCTTCTCCTCTAGCCACTTAATGAGATTCGCATCCCATATTTTATAGCCATATTTATCTTCTAAATATTTAGCTGAATTTTCGATAGTTTTTACCGAAAATCGCTTTTTTTCATAATCAATGTCAGCTTGTCCGCTTGGTTTGGGATGATCATGCACTAATGAAAAGCAGCATGAGTTGCCAATTTTGTAGCCTTCTCGGAATAACCTTATGGAAAGGTCAATATCCTCAAAACCGACAAACATTTGTTCATCATATCCACCTAATTTGATGAATGTATCTTTTTTTAATATCGATGCTCCTCCAAATAGAAAATTAGAAAGAAATGGTCTGTCTACCTCTTGTTTTAATTGATTATGATTTATTTGCTTGTAACATGTTCCTCCACCTACGTTAATATTCCCTTCATATGACTCCACGTACAAGTGACCGCCTAGCGCAAACGTTTTGTCAGCATCACTATCAAGTAAAGGAAGATTTATGAAATGACATCCTAGTAATGATATTTCTTCTCGAATTATAGCCAAGGGATTATTTATAAAATAGATATCATTATCTAGACACATGACCCACTCAGTTTGGACATATGGCATTGTTCTATTTCTGCCACCAGCAACTCCATAATTTTTGTCCAATTTTTGAATACGTGTTCTTAATGAAAGCGAGTCGCAGACACTTTGAAGCTTATTTAGCTCACTAGGTTCCGATCCATTATCAATAATTAGAATTTCACCTTTGAAAGTTGTAAGATGTTCCTGGATGGATTTCAAGAGTCGAATTGATAGTTCTGATCTATTTAATGACAGGAAAGTAATGGTTAAATTCTCACCATTATCTCCTATATTGCTTCCATAAAGCGCATAATTATCGCTTTCTAATAGGTTATCAAACATGCTATAAAAATATGAGGTGCGTTCGACTCCATAATTCAACAATCTCATTTTTCCACTCCTAGCGCTTCCAAATATTCATCAGTTTTCTCAAAGGTGCAGTAATTCTCCAACTTTTTGAATTCAATAGCGCATGAAGTTCTTCTTCTAGTTGTTTTACATTGGCTTCTTGTTGCTCAAGAATCGCTAACCTCTCTTTTAATATTTGAATGTTCTGTCGCAAAAATTCGTTTTCCTTATTAGCCCCTTTAATTGATAAAGAAAGTTTTTTATTATGCCTATTAAGCATATTATTCTCTTTACTTAACTCGTCTATTTTCGATTCCATTTTATGTATTTGTTCCGTGAATTTGAACTTTTCCTCTGCATGCCTAGTTATTATCTCTTGTTGTTCCAAGTAATTACTATACGATACTATTCGGGTATCATCCATAGATGTACCAAATATACAGCAAGTATTTTCTATTCCGATTTCGTCAGGGCCCCATATTCCAACGAAATAACTAACATTTGAACTGGATATTTGGCTACCGGTCGGAAGCATAATCACATTTGGGATTTGAAAGTTCAACATATGTCCCATATCAACGTGATCATGTTGGATTAATTGCGAGTTGACATTTACATTTGAAAATCCACTGACCGGCACTCCGAACATATACCCTCGAGACTTACCCAGGATAGATTCACAAAGATCGACAAATTGTTGAAACGTGTATTTTCTCTCATGAAACGGGTTCCTTTTGTCTGGTGTATTATAGTACCAGGAATCATTTGGGCATGAAATGATAATTATTCCATTTTTTTTGACCCAACGTTTTAGATTTTCTAAATACAATTCCGGTTTTTTTAAATGTTCTATTGTTTCAAAAGAAACAATCAAATCAAAATAGTTTTCCTCAAAATATCCCGAATTTACCTCTGCATTCAAAACTGAATAAGTGATATTGTTTCTTTTAAAGTTAGTTTTGGCTTTATTTATAGCATCTACCGAAATATCTACTGCATGAACTTCACTTGCTCCCCATTTCTCAGCAAGGGCGAAAGAACCATACCCTTCACCACAAGCAATATCTAGCACTTTTTTATCACGACAATATTGTTGTGCGAGTAAATACCTACCTAAGTGTATGGATGACTCCAGTGCATTGTACTTAGATCCTACTCCAAACTCTAATCGTTCAATAAACAATGTTACTGCCTCCCTAACCTAAATATTTCTTCATTACATCTTCTGTCGGACCGACCTCTATTAAAGATCCTTTTTCCAAATAGGCTACACGACTGCACAGCTGTTTAACTTGAGAAGCACTATGGGAAACGAAAATTACCGTTACTCCCCTATCTAACATATTGCTAATTCGATTCATGCATTTTTCCTGAAACTTATAATCTCCTACTGCGAGAATCTCATCTACAATTAATATATCCGGCTCTACAACTGTTGAAATTGCAAAAGCAATACGGGCCAACATCCCAGACGAGTAATTTTTAAGAGGAACGTCAAGAAACTCTCTGGTTTCTGCGAAGTCTACGATTTCATCAAACTTCTCATCAATGAATTGCTTACGGTAACCTAAAATAGCCCCATTTAAATAAATATTTTCTCTGGCGCTTAGTTCCATATCGAATCCGGCCCCTAATTCGATTAACGGAACAATAGTCCCATTTACCGAGACTTTCCCCTCTGTAGGTTTCAGAACTCCTGCGATTACTTTTAACAGGGTGCTTTTACCTGCACCATTTAGTCCTACAAGCCCAAACACTTCGCCTTTATATATGTCGAATGAGATATTATTCAAAGCCCAAAACTCTTTATAGCTGACTTGCCCCTTGATGATTTTAACAAAATACTCTTTCAAACTATCTATTTTTTCAATTTGTAAATTAAAACACATTGAAACATTACGTATTGATACAGCGATATCCCCCATAATAAGTCCCTTCATAAATAGTGATAAATTTCCAATAAATCATATATACAAAATAAAGCGATCTTGCTTCTTGTAGAAGATAAAGACACCTATAATAAAGGTAATCGATGCAAACAGAAACAAAGAAAGATTTTGTTCTAACGTTGGAAGTTCGTTCAATAAAATAAGTTGCCTTAACATCTCTATAGCTTGTGTTAGCGGATTAATCTCGACAATCGTTCGAACAGTCACCGGCAATATATCAATCGGGTAAAATATTGGTGTTAAAAAGTTAAGAGCCATTATACAAACACTATATAAATGAGCTAGATCCCTAAAAAAAACGGCTGCACATGATAATATTAAACTAATCCCTGCCGTAAAAATGAATAAATATATAACTGGAATAAAAAATAATAACGCAGAAGAATAGAATCTTGCGCCAGTAACCACCATAACCAGTAAAACCGCGATGAAAGACACTAATAAATTGACTAAACTAAACAGATTTTTTGAAAGCGGGAACATGTACTTAGGGAAATACACTTTTTTAATTAATGAAGAATTTGAGTAAATCGACGATAACGCCAAACTGGTGGATTCAGAAAAGTAATTAAACAAAACCGAACCACACAAAAAATAAACTGGGAAATTCGGAATATTCGATTTAAAAAGTGTTGAAAAGACTAACGTTAAAATGATCATGCTAAATAAAGGATTTAGTAATGACCAGACGATACCTAAAAAGGAACGTTTGTATTTAATCTTGAAATCCTTCATAACCAGTTGAATGAGTAGGTATCGATACTTTAGAAAATTCTGCATGTATCTTGCTTGCATTTTCATAACAAAAACTCCTCAATGAGTCAGATCTACTAATTCCCCTAAATAATAGCTAATGGTATCTTTCAATCCTTCTTCCAACGGATACATCGGTGCCCACCTAAGCTCTTTAATAGCCGAAGTGTTATTTAAGCAACTTTCTAAGATATCCCCTGGCCGCTTTTCTAAATATATTGGAGAAATATCTTTACCTGTTAATTCGGCCATAATTCGGACCAAATTATTTAATGATGTAGTTTGATTCGTGCTTATATTAAGTGTTTTTTTACTACCCAGCGTCAGTGCTGCCAAGTTGGCATTTACTACATCCTGAACATATATAAAGTCCCTGGTTTGCTCTCCATCACCAAATATTGTTGGGGTTTCTCCCCTAAGTATTTGGTTTATGAAAATGGAGATTACCCCACCTTCACCTAAATGATCTTGTCTTGGCCCGTACACATTAGCATATCGAAGAATTGTATAATCTAAACCATAAAATTTTGAAAAAATTCGGATATATTCTTCCGGCACATATTTGGAGATACCATAGAATGATTCTGGTTTTATAGGATGTTCTTCAGGTATCGGGAGAAATTTCGGCATACCGTAAACAGCTGCTGAAGAAGCATAAATAAATTTCCCAGTTCCCGACTCGATACAACAATTAAGTATATTCTGAGTTCCCCGAATATTTAATTCCTGATCCATTAAAGGATTTTTCATTGAATAACTGACACTTACTTGCGCAGCATGATGAATAACTACGTCCGGCTTATGTTCCTTGAAAACTCCCTTGATTTGACTAGAGTTTATATCCATATGTAAAAAAACCGCATCTCTATTGACATTCTCTTTTTTCCCCGTTGAGAGGTTATCAATTACGACTACTTTGTGCCCATGCATTAACAAAGCATCCACAATGTGAGAGCCTATAAAACCAGCCCCGCCTGTCACCAAAATCTTCATAAAATTCTAGCTCCTCTGGATTTTTCTTCAACAACCTTAAACTTTTGTAAATATTCACCTGATGCCATAAAATTCACAACGAATTTCTAAAGTCCTAGTAATACTATCAAACTATTTCATTTTTCGAAAGTAATATCTACCGGAAACAACACAAGTTGCTTACAACCGTTATAACATATAGAATAGTTTACGTCACCGAGTTTCACCGCATAGTTTAAGGAGGACCGTCACTGTGAAGTCGAAAAAAGAGAAAGCAAAGTCTGAATTCTCCCTATTGCAATGGTCAGGGCTAGTTATAATATCCATATTCTTTATTTTTTTTCCTTTCCAGGCCGGCCTCTTTAATGGTTGGGATTACCCGTACGAGAAATCCATTCTTCAAGCGATGATTTTGTGCTGCATCCTACTCATCATATTATCGTTCTATCTCATTTTCCGCAATTGGAGACCTGACAATTGGAACAGTATTCTAACAGTCGGTGTATGGCTGCTTCCGGCAATATACTGTTTATCTTCCATACAGGCCGTTTCAAAACATAACGCCCAGTTCATGACATTGATCAGCTTCACGTTATCGGCATTTTTCGTATTCGGAATATACTTTCAGACGACATCCACCTCTCGAAAGTTGCTGGAAAGTGTCGTTATGATCTCGGGGTATGCTATTGTTTTATACGGGCTGCTAAATTATTTCGGACAGACCTACGCGAACGATGCCCTTTGGTTTACCTTGGACACTTATCGCCTTTCGTCAGTCTTTCAATATCCCAATACTTATGCCGGGCTGCTTTCTGCGCTATTCCTTGCCTCTTTGTATTACACAACTCATGCGCAAAAATGGCACTGGCGTTTTGTTCACGCATTGATGCTTGTCCCGGTATTCGTCTCCCTGATCTTGACGCTATCCCGGACAGCTCTTGTCATACTGCCGTTCATTATTCTAATTGTGCTGCCCTTCCTTCGGTTGGCCAAACAAGTAATCTACCTGTTGAACATGGTTGTTTCCGTAGTGTGTTCTTTTGTCATTTCGGGCGGAATGGAAAAGATTCTTGCTGAAGTTGTGGTTAAAGTTTTTCCTAAAAATGAAGGTGAACCTGCGACTCCTCTGCCATTTTGGAACACGCTATCTCTAAAAGGGTGGCTTCTTGTCTTATTCGTTTCCATACTGACTGCACTGGTTGCGATTGCGGTGCAGCGATGGGTCGAACCTTGGCTGGAGAACAGGCTGACGATCATCTCCCAAAAGAAGTGGGCTCGGGCAGCGGTACCGGCCGGCCTGGTCATTCTAGGGATGATAGCCGCCGTGTTGTTGCTGGCAAGCCCGGCAGTACGAGGGATGCTTCCCACCGCAATTGCGGAAAGATTGGAGAATATTAATTTCAATCAGCATAGTGTTCTGGAGAGGGCAACATTCTACAAGGATGGTATACGATTAACCTCCGATTATCCGTTGCTCGGGGCAGGGGGCGGTGGATGGACGGCGCTCTTTGAACAATATCAAAGTAACCCTTACTTCAGCAGACAGGCTCACAGTTATTTGATACAAACATTGGTCGAAACGGGCTGGATTGGGCTCTTCATCCATTTGGCATTTGCAGCAACGGTCTTTTATTTGTACATTCGAAATTGCGTACGCCATCCGGAGAAATTCGGGAGCCATTTCATATACTATATTTTTGCCGCGGCTATTCTGATTCACAGCTTTTTCGATTTTGATATGAGTTATCTTAGCATAGCGGCTCTTGTCTTTTTTTGTCTAGGTAGCATGATGTCCGCTTATGCTTCAAATGAAACTAGTTTGATAAAAAATCCCATATCAAATCTGGACTGGAAGGGTTGGAGACTAGCCTTTCCCGTGTTCATGGGACTTATTACTGTGACTTTTTCTTTTTTCGTATTTAAGGAATATTATGCGAACACACAGTATACAAAGGCGCTGATTCTCGCTCAGGAACAAAAACCGCTGAGTGAACTTACCGTGCCTCTAGATCATGCAATCCAAGCGTCTCCTGCACATCCTAGATTTTTATTGGTCAAATCCGATTGGATGAAACAGGCTTATGCGCAAACGGGAAATCCGAGCTATCTGCAAGAAGCGAAAAAAGTTCTCGACAAACTGAAACATTACGACCCTTACAATCGTCTAGCAATATTAGCAATGTATCGTTACTACAAAGATGCAAACGAGCTGGAAAATGCAATTCAAGAACTTGAAGAGGGCATACGCAAATTCCCGTGGGATATAGAATTCTACGAGACTGCCATCTTTGAATATTACAGAATAGGCGAACAACAATTATTAGAGAATGCTAATAATATTGAAAGTTGGAATTACGTCTTAAATCTGTATAATGAAATTGAAAGACGTATGAAACAATTGGAAGACCTTCCAGAGCAACAGCTCCAGGGGAGACGTTTCGACATTTCCCCGGAAATTCGACAACTGGTAGCGCAGATTTATTATTATACTGATAGGGAGGAACTAACGGTCGAGCTTCTTAGACCTATGATTCATAACAGCGATTTGTCTCAGCCTCTTGGCCGTACATCGGTTCGATTCTATCTTGCAGCTCTCGACGCGATCGGACAACACGATGACGGGCTCAAGCGGCAACTTATAGCGGCCGATCCGGAAGAAGAGCGATACTTGAATGAATTGATGATGAAACAAAAATAATTTTTTATTTACCATTTTTTGTTCTTTTTTACTTGTCCCAGATAAGCTATAATGATACCTCGAGCACTATCTATCATTCTTCTTTCATAAGCCGATATTCCTGATCAGATTGATCGCAAATCATTGAAAGGAGGTGAAACAATGAAAAAGCTCGTTATGAACAAAACCGCGGTTCTTCTCGTCTTCATGATGGTTGTTTCCGCTTTGGCACCGGTATTCGCGTTTGCCGCATCCGAGTTCCAGGATGTCAAACACGATTACTTTACGGATACGGTTACGGGAAGTGTTTATGTTTCGGACGACGTCTATAATCTCAGAGATACCTACTTTGAGCTTAACGACGATCGTATCGTCATCAACGTATACGGCGAAGACAACACTTTGCTGCATACGGTGTATGCTACATACGCTTCCACGGGCCTGTATAAGTTCAGTGTAAACACTGCAACTTATTCCACCTACTTCCCGCTGAAGCTGTCGTACCTCTATGACGGTGCGACTGTTACGGAATGGGTATACAAATCCCAGCCTGGCGGTGGTGGAGGCTTCTTCCCTGGCGGAATCATCGATTCGAACGGGAATGTGAACCGTGACCAATTGATCGCAGCTCTGAAAGCCAGTGACGACGCCCGGATTCTTACTACTTCGGAAGTTGTCAATCTGCCTGCTGACGCTCTGATCTACGGCAAGAACCTGACGCTGTACATGCAAGACGGACGTTCCATCACGCTGCCGCTGTCTGCGCTGAAAGTTGAGGATCTGGCAAAATCCCTCGGGGTTGAGCTGAAAGACCTCATCATCCGCGTAGAGCTGAAGCAGCTGACTGGCGATGCGGCGAAAGCCCTTGAAGACGCCGTTTCTGCTGCTGGCAGCGAACAGCTGTCCATTGCCGTTGACTTCAAAGTCGTTGCAGTTGGTGGCGGCAAAGAGCAAGCGATCAACAACTTTGGTCAGCTGATCAACCGCACAATTGCCCTGGATGCCGATGCTAGCAAGGACAATGCGGTAGGCGTTCTGTACGATCCGACGACGAAGAAGTTGAGCTTCGTGCCGACTACTTTCACCGAGGATAACGGCAAAACGCTCGCAAACCTGAAGCGCAATGGCAACAGCATCTACACGGTAATCAAAGGTAAGTCCGTATCCTTCACGGATCTGGCGAACCACGGTTGGGCTGCCGAAGCTGTAAACGCTCTGGCTGCGAAGCTGGTTGTTGAGGGAACTGGCGCTGACAAGTTCTCGCCTGCCCGCAACATCACTCGCGCCGAGTTCGCGGCGTTGATCGTTCGTTCGCTCGGAATTGAAGCTAAAGGTACTTCCAGCTTCAAGGACGTTCCTGCTAACGCTTGGTATGCCGGCGCAGTAGCTGCTGCTGCTGAAGCTGGTATCGTCAAAGGCGTGAACAGCGATACGTTCAAACCGACGGCTAACATCACCCGCAAAGAGCTGGCGACGATGGTCGTCCGCGCTGCGGCTTATGCCGGTAAAGAATGGAACCTGACGCCTGCTCAAGTTGAGCAAGCGCTGGCGAAATTCACCGACGCAGCCGCTCTGGGTTGGGCGAAAGATGAAGTCGCTGCTGCCATCAGCGCTGGTGTCGTTCAAGGTGTCTCGGCTACGAAAGTAGGCGGCGACAACACGGCTACCCGCGCAGAAGCGGCTACGATGATCTATCGTTTCCTGACCAATGCTGAACTGATTGACTAATCCTCAATCATAGGCGAAAAAGCGACCCTTCGGGGTCGCTTTTTTTCCAACCGTAATCCCTCTCCGACGGAAATTGATGACAACCCGAGATCTTATGAGGATAGGGAAGGAGGATTGTTCCCCTATGTTGAACAAGACATCCTGCTGCATACTCGTAATTGCGCTGCTGCTCGGACTTGCATTGCCTGCGGCCGGTCAGACATCTGCCGATGCGGAGAAATGCGGACAAGCAACCGCTGTATTTCGCCTGGGCAGTACCGTCGTCCGTACCGAAGACGGAACGAACCGGGCGCCGATCGCGCCTGCGCTGCTGAAGGGCAACCTGATGGTCCCGGTCACTTCGCTTGCCGAAGCGCTGGGCGGAGAAGCAAAGTGGAATCCGAAAACAAGGACGGTCAGCCTGACGCTGCGCGGGAAGACGCTGCTCATGAAGATCGGCAGCAATAAGCCCGCGTTGTCCGGTTCGCAGCTGAAGCTTCCTGCACCGGTTACAGCCGTCAAAGGGAATACGCTCGTACCGTTGCGTGCCGTTGCGGACGTTTTCGATGCCGACACATCGGTCAATGACGACAAACGATCGGTCACTGTCCGCCTGCCGTCCTGTACGGATACCGTCAAAGTTTCATATACGTTCGCCAACAGCAAGGAAGGCTGGAGCGGCGAATTTGCCGATCTTCCCGTCAAGTATAGCCAGCATACATACCGTCTCGATTTCAAATGGTCTGCCATTCCGCTTCGGGAAGGCGCCCAGAAGTACGGTTTGCAAATTAGCGGCATGAACCGCAGCGACGATCTGTTCATGTACATTAGCCGGAAAATCGGCAAAGCGGAAGGACTGCGGCCCTATACGACCTATAAAGTCCATCTCAGCTTCGATTTGGCGACGAATGAAAGCAAAGGACTGATCGGAGCCGGCGGATCGCCCGGCGAATCCGTATATGTAAAGGCCGGCGTCGTAAACGTTAAGCCGGAAGCGTTGGAAAAAGACAATGACGGTACCCCGTATTACCGGATGAACATCGATCATGGCAACCAGTCGAAAAGCGGCAAGGACATGAAGGTGCTGGGTAACATTGTAAAGGAGAGTACGGCGGAAGGCTATGCTTTGAAATCGTTTCACGGCTCGTTTACGGCCCGTACGGACGGCAGCGGAGCGCTTTATCTGATCATCGGTACCGATTCCGGCTATGAAGGCATGACATCGCTCTACTACACGAATATTAAAGCTTCGTTCACAAAAGTGGAGTAAAAGAGCCGATAACGGCCATTTCAATGTAAAAGGACTGGATGCTCGGCAGGATGCTCTATCGCAAGCACCGATTCGTTGGGGGAATGGCCCAAAATTCGAGGCAACGTCTTGAATGCTGTTAATCGCAGACTTCAACATGTTGATCGATGTGAGGTGAACGATGGCAATATCGTATAAAAAGCCGGTTCGCATGCCGCCGTCTGAAGACGGCGACGCGAGAACCGGCCTTTTTGTGCGAAACCATTCACCCGATTTACTTCTGAGGCTTACCCGGATCGAACGAGCTCTTCAGCGAAACGATCCGATTGAATACCGGCCGCCCTTCCTGCGACAACACCGGATCGACGTTAAAGTAACCGTGCCGGAAAAACTGGAATTTGTCGTTTCCTTGCGCATCGCGCATGCCGGGCTCCACATACCCTTGCAGCACGGCAAGCGAATTCGGATTGATGCATTCCAGGAACGGCTTGCCGCTCTCCGCCGCCTCATCGGTAATAAGCGGCTCGAACAGACGGAACTCCGCCGGCACCGCCTGGGACGCCTCCACCCAGTGAATCGTCCCTTTCACCTTGCGGCCGGTAAATCCGGAGCCGCTCTTCGTCTCCGGATCGTACGTGCAGCGCAGCTCGACCACATTGCCGGCTTCATCCTTCACAACCTCTTCGCACTTGATGAAATACGCATGCTTCAGGCGCACCTCGTTGCCCGGGAAGAGGCGGAAATATTTGCTCGGCGGATTCTCCATAAAGTCGTCCTGTTCGATATAGATTTCACGGGAGAACGGAATTTGTCGAACGCCCATCTCCTCATTTTCGGCATTATTCTCCGCCTCCAGCATCTCGACCTGCCCTTCCGGATAGTTCGTAATGACCACCTTCAGCGGCCGCAGCACCGCCATCGTGCGGGGAGCCTTCAGCTTCAGGTCTTCCCGGATAAAATGCTCCAGCATCCGCTCGTCGACGACGCTGTTGCTCTTCGCCACCCCGATTTCCCGGCAGAACGCCCGCAGCGCCTCCGCCGTGTAGCCGCGCCGGCGCATACCGCGAATCGTCGGCATCCGCGGATCGTCCCAGCCTTCCACAACGCCTTCTTCGACAAGCGCCTTGAGCAGCCGTTTGCTCATCACCGTGTTGGTCAGATTGAGCCGGGCGAATTCGTACTGGCGAGGCGTCGCCTCCATCTCGCACTCCGCGATAACCCAATCGTACAGCGGGCGATGATCCTCGAACTCCAGCGTGCAGATCGAATGGGTGACGCCTTCGATCGCGTCGCTGAGCGGATGCGCAAAATCGTACATCGGGTAGATGCACCAGCTGTCGCCGGTCCGGTGATGATGAGCGTGGGCGATGCGGTAAAGCACCGGATCGCGCATATTGATGTTCGGCGAAGCCATATCAATTTTGGCGCGCAGCACCTTCTCGCCGTCCTTAAATTCTCCAGCCCTCATACGGGCAAACAAATCGAGATTCTCTTCGACGCTGCGGTTGCGGTACGGGCTCTCCTGCCCCGGTTCGGTCAGCGTCCCCCGCATCTCCCGGATCTGGTCGGCTGTCAAATCGCAAACGTACGCTTTGCCCTTCCGAATGAGCAGCTGCGCCCGGGCGTACATCTCTTCGAAATAGTCCGAAGCGAAACGCAGCTCATCCCACTCGAAGCCGAGCCACCGCACATCATCTTTAATCGCCTCGACAAATTCCGTATCTTCCTTCACCGGATTCGTATCATCGAATCTCAGGTTCGTCCGGCCGCGAAATTCGTCGGCAAGCTCGAAATTGAGGCAGATCGACTTGGCATGGCCGATATGCAGATAGCCGTTCGGTTCCGGAGGAAAGCGGGTCACCACTTCCCGTACAGCGCCGGTCCTGACATCTTCCGCAACAATTTGCTTGATGAAGTTTGAAGAGGACATTTTACTTTCCAATGCGACCAACCTTTCCCGCAAAACATACTATTCCTCTATCATACACAAAAAGAAGGAGGAATATAAGGGGAAACATTACAGCTTGAGAAGTCCCGACGAATGCAGAAAAATGAGCACAATGAGAATCGGCGCCACATAGCGCAGCGCGGCAAGCCATATGCGGAGCCACCATCCGGTCAGTCCGGCTTCATCGGCCGCCCGCTTCCATGCATACCCGACAAACAGCGTCACGATCAGGCCCCCTACCGGCAAAACAATATTCGAAGTGATAAAGTCGACCCAATCGAAAAACGTCTTCCCTTGCCATTCCAGCCCCGGCAGCGTGCCGCCGACCGATACGGCCGACGGGAACCCGACGGCCAGACAACTGATCGTTACGATCGTCGCCGCCTTTACCCTGCTCCATCTTTTCCGTTCTATCAAATACGTGACCGGCACTTCCAGCAGCGATACCGCCGACGTCACCGCCGCAATGGCGACAATAACGAAGAACAGACCGGCGAACAGCGAACCGAGCGGCATCGCATCGAACGCTGCCGGCAACGCGACGAACAGCAGCCCCGGCCCTTGATCGGGCGCGATCCCGAAGGCGAACGTCGTCGGAAAAATAATGAGCCCCGCCAGCAGCGCATACAGAAGATCACCGAGCCCGATGGCGAATGTGGCGGCGCCGAGCGATTGCCGCCGATCTACGTAGGCGCCGTAGGTGAGCATCGTGCCCATGCCGAGCGATAGCGAGAAGAACGCATGTCCGAGCGCGATCAGGAATGCCTGCGGCGTCAGACTGGAAAAGTCCGGGCGCAGAAAGAACGCCACCCCCTCGGTCGCGCCTTCCAGCGTCACCCCCCGAATCATCAGCACGACAAGCAGCACGACCATCGCAGGAATCAAAATTTTATTAAACCGTTCGATTCCGGAGGCGATGCCTTTTGCCACGACGAATCCGGTCAGCAGCATGACGATTGCCTGCCACAGCACCGGCAACCAGCCTCCGATAAATTCCCCGAAACGCGCGGCATAGTCGGCATCGTGGAACAGCTGTCCCGAGAAGGACAGAACGGCATAATGGATCGTCCACCCGGCAACGACCGAATAGAACGACAAAATGGCAAATGCGCCAACAATCGTAATAAAACCGAATCGGCCCCAAAACGGCTTGCCGCTCAGGCGAACCAGCGATCCGGAAGCGCTGCCCCGGCCGCCCCGGCCGACCGTCAGCTCGGCCATTAACACCGGTAATCCGACCAGCAGCAGACAAATGATAAAGACGAGAAAAAAAGCCGCTCCTCCATTTTCCCCTGTAATATAAGGGAACTTCCACATGTTGCCCAGTCCGACGGCGCTTCCGATCGCCGCCACGATGAAGCCTTTCGAAGAGAAGCGCTCCGTCGTCCCTCTCTCCAGTTCAGGCGGCTTCTCAAGTTGTTGTGAATGTTGATTCATGTCTCACCTCAAGTGGAGTTATAACAAACGCCATTATTATACCATTTCCGTCAAACTTGGACAGGCTAAACGGCCAATTCAGAATTGACGATGTTTCCCAATGCGATTAGTATATAGTTAGTCGACTAATTAGTTTGGAGGAGGGATCGCCTTGGATTGGCGCCATGCTCATCTGAACCGGATTATTGCCCGGACGGTCAAGCTCCATCACAGCCTTGTCCAGCAAATGTTGAGCGAATTCGATCTTCACCCGGGGCAACCTCCGCTACTGCTCGCGCTCGGGCGCCAGGACGGACGCAGCCAGAACGAGCTTGCCCAGGAGCTTCGCATTACGCCGGCTACGCTGACGATGATGGTCAAACGGATGGAAAAGAACGGCCTCCTTGTACGCCGCACCGACCCGCAAGACTTGCGCGTTTCCAGGGTCAGCCTGACCGACAAGGGTCGGCAGGCGCTCAGTGCGGCCAGAGAAGCGCTGGAGAAGCTGGAAGAAGCGGCATTCGTCGGCTTTGCGCCGGAAGAAAAGGAACTGCTGCGCTCCCTTATGCTTCGCGTCTACGAAAATCTGTCCGCCTGCGAGCAAGCGATGCAACCATCTCCTCCTTCATGACCGGCCTGGCCCTATCCGATACCATACTACCCAAAGGAGCGACTCGATTGCCATGTTCAAGTTAAAGCGTTACTTGAGGCCGTATTGGCTCCCCGTTCTGCTTGCTCCGCTGCTCATGCTCGTCGAGGTGATCATGGATCTGCTTCAGCCTATGCTCATGGCCAGCATCGTCGACGACGGCGTCATGAAGAGGGACCTGGCGCATATTCAAACCATGGGACTCATCATGATCGGCGTCGCGATCATCGGACTTATCGGCGGCGTCGGCTGCAGCGTCTATTCCACCATCGCTTCGCAAAGCTTCGGCACCGACCTGCGGCGCGACCTGTTCCGCCATATCCAGACACTCTCTTTCGCCAATCTCGACCGGCTGAAGACTGGCTCTCTCATTACCCGTCTGACGAACGACATCGTTCAGCTCCAAAATCTGGTGCAAATGCTGCTGCGCATCTTCGTACGAGCACCATTGCTCGCAATCGGCTCCATCGCGATGGCGATCGTCATCAGCCCGCGTCTGGCTCTTATTCTGGGCGTCGCCGTGCCGCTCCTATTCGTCATTCTGTTTCTGCTCATCCGGCTCGCTTTTCCGCTCTTCTCCGGCATGCAGGCCAAACTCGACAAGGTCAACAGCGTACTGCAGGAAAATCTGGCCGGCATACGGGTCGTCAAAGCGTTCGTCCGCGCCGCATTCGAAAACAACCGTTTCTCCATCGCGAATCATGACTATACGGATACCGCCATTCGCGCGATACGCATTATTATGCTGAACATGCCGATGCTGACGCTTGTGCTCAACCTGAGCATCGTCGCCGTGCTCTGGTTTGGCGGAAACGCCGTCTGGCAATCGTCGATCGCAGTCGGGGATCTGATCGCCTTCATCAACTACGTCACGCAAGTGCTATTTTCCCTGTCGATGATCGGTATGATGCTGATGGCCGTTTCCCGCGCCAAAGTATCGGCCGACCGGGTCAACGAGGTGTTCGACACGAAGCCGGAAATCGCGAACCGCCCCGGTGCCAGGACGAACGTCATCCGGGAAGGACGCATCGAATTCGACCGGGTGACGTTCCGGTTCGGGGCCGCCGAAGTGCCGGTCCTGCATCATATCAGCTTCACGGCGGAACCCGGCAACACCGTCGCCATACTTGGTTCTACCGGCGCCGGCAAGTCATCGCTCGTCAGCCTCGTGCCCCGGCTGTACGACGCGACCGAAGGCCAGGTGCGCATCGACGGCATCGATGTCCGCGATATCGATCTCGATCATCTGAGAAGCCGGATCGGTCTCGTGCTGCAGGAGTCCGTCCTGTTCACCGGCACGATTCGCGATAATATCCGGTACGGCCGTCCGGATGCGTCCGACGAGGAGGTCGAGCAGGCAGCCAGAGCGGCGCAAGCGCACGAATTTATCGCGAATATGCCGGAAGGCTACGATACGATGCTCGGACAGCGGGGCGTCAACTTGTCCGGCGGGCAGAAACAGCGCATCGCCATCGCCCGCGCGCTGCTCGTCCGGCCCGCCATTCTGATTCTGGACGACAGCACAAGCGCGGTCGATCTCGGCACCGAATCGCGCATTCGGGCGGCGCTTGCGGAGCTGATGCGCGGCTGTACGACGCTGCTGATCGCGCAGCGCATTACGTCGGTTATGGACGCCGATCATATTCTCGTGCTGGAGGAAGGGAAGATCGCGGCGGCCGGCTCGCATGCCGAATTGATGCGGCATTCGGACATATACCGGGATATATACCGTTCCCAGCTCGGAGAGGAGGAAGTGCTGTATGACCGCTAAATCGCATGAATCGGCGAGCGGACAAGGCGTGGCAGCAGGCGGCGCGGCTCCGCTGCCGCCCCTGAGACCCGACGGCGGACCGGTTATGCCCCATATAGGGCCGGGTGGCGGACCGCCCGGACGCGGAATGATGATGCCGAAAGTGCGGGCGAAGAACGCGGGCGCTACATTGCGGCGTATCTGGCGCTACCTCGGCCGTCAGCGCGGCGGCTTGATCGCGGTGCTGGCCGCGACAATCGCTTCCACCCTGCTCGGGCTGGCCGGCCCCTATCTGATCGGCCATGCGGTGGATCATTATATCATCCCGCAGGATTATGACGGGCTGGTCAGCCTCTGTCTGCTGCTTGTGGCCGTATACGCGGGTCACGCGCTGTTTACCTGGATCCAGACGTACGTCATGGTCGGCCTCTCCCAGCGGACGGTCCGGGATATGCGGCGCGATCTGTTCGCCAGGCTGCAGCAGTTGCCGCTGTCGTTCTTCGACCGTCGCACCCATGGCGAGCTGATGAGCCGGACGACGAACGATATCGAGAACGTATCCGCGACCCTTAATCAGAGCGTGACCCAGCTCTTGTCCAGCGTGCTGATGCTCGCCGGTTCTCTCGGCTTCATGCTGGCGCTCGATCTGTGGTTGACTCTCGTCAGTCTCGTGACGGTGCCGCTGGTCATATTGCTGACCCGATTCATTGCGGCAGGGACGCGCAAATATTTCGCCGGCCAGCAGCAAAAGCTCGGTGAATTGAACGGATTTATCGAGGAGACCGTATCCGGTCAGAAAGTTGTGCAGGTCTATCGGCGCGAGAGCGCCGCGGCGGCACAATTCGATGCCCTCAACACGGAACTGCGCGGCGTCAGCATCCGGGCGCAAATCTACTCCGGACTGGTCGGTCCGGTCATGAACGTGCTGAACAACTTCGGGTTCGCGCTGATCGCCGCAGTCGGCGGATGGATGGCGTACCGGAACTGGACGACAATCGGAACGATCGTCATCTTCATGAATTATTCCAAGCAGTTCCAGCGGCCGCTCAACGAACTGGCCAACCAGTTCAATCTGCTGCAGTCGGCCGTCGCCGGCGCCGAGCGGGTATTCGAAATTCTCGATACGGATACCGAATACGCCGAAACGGAAAAGCATGCCGCAAGCGAGGGGCTGAAGGGTGAAGTCCAGTTCGAAAACGTGACGTTCAGCTACAAGGAAGGCGTTACGGTGCTTCGAAACGTCTCGCTCATCGCCCGGCCGGGAGAAACGATCGCGCTTGTCGGACCGACGGGGGCGGGCAAGACGACGATCATCAATCTGCTTACCCGTTTTTACGACATTGACAGCGGCCGCATTACGATCGACGGTACGGATATTCGGGATATGGATAAAAACAAGCTGCGCTCGCAGCTCGGTCTCGTCCTTCAAGATGCGTATGTCTTCTCCGGCACGATACGCGACAACATCCGTTACGGCAAGCTGGAAGCGACAGATGCCGAAGTGGAAGCCGCTGCCCGTCTGGCCAATGCGGACGCATTCATTCGCAAGCTGCCGCTCGGCTACGACACGCCGCTTACGGGCGGAGGCGGCAATATAAGCCAGGGCCAGCGGCAGCTGATCACCATTGCCCGGGCAATATTGGCCGATCCGGCCATTCTTATACTGGACGAGGCGACAAGCAGCATTGATACGCGCACCGAAATGCATATTCAGGAAGCGATGCGGAAGCTGATGAGCGGCCGAACGAGCTTCGTCATCGCCCACCGGCTCAGCACGATCCGCGAGGCCGATCAAATTCTCGTCGTGCACGGCGGCGAAATTATCGAACGCGGCACGCATGCGGAGCTGCTGGAGAAGCGGGGATTTTACCGTGACCTGTACATCAGCCAATTCGAGCGCACCGGCTGAAATCAAACGAAGCAGCCGATGACCGATTCATGGAATCGTCATCGGCTGCCGGATATCGGAGATCAAGCCTCGACCGACGGCTCCTTCGTGCGGGCGGCTTGTCGCGAGACGACCGCGGACAGCACGATAACGGCGATGAACAGCACCATAATGACGGATGACAGCCGATACATGCCGGCGTATCCGGTCTTGGAGGCGATCACGCCAAGCAGAAGCGAACCTGCGGCAATGCCAAAGTCGAGCGAGTTGTAGAACAGACTGTTCGCCATGCCGCGTTCCTGCGGCTTAACCGAATGAATCATCCAGGCTTGGATGGCCGGTTGAATCATGCCGTAACCCGTTCCGTACAGCACGGCGGCGGCAATCAGCATGCCCGGACCGTTCGTGCCCGACAATACGAGCAGGCCGATAATGGCCAGCGCGCCCCCGGGAACCAGAACGGCCACGCTGCCTTTGCGGTCGAACAGCTTGCCCGAGAACGGACGAACCGCCACCATCGACAGCGCGTTGACAAGAAAGAACAAGCCGACGTTCGACAAGTGGACCGTCTTCCCAAACAGCGCCAGGAAGCTGACCAGACCGCCAAACGTGATGGCTACAAGCAAATTAAGCGATGCGGGAAGCAGCAGCTTCCGGACCGCGCCTGACCGAGGGGCATCGCCCTTATGCCCGTCCTTATCCTTCTTCTCCGGCAGGCGAAAGGCCGACGCCGGAATCGTATGGCGCGGCAGCAGCAG
The DNA here is from genome assembly GCF_050481165.1 of Paenibacillus cisolokensis. NCBI lineage: Bacteria > Bacillati > Bacillota > Bacilli > Caryophanales > Paenibacillaceae > Paenibacillus > Paenibacillus cisolokensis. Next base: position 23,194 of record NZ_JBCNFP010000075.1, on the reverse strand, counting down.
CGGAAATGCGGCCAGAACGACCATACCGCCCAATACCGTTAAATAGCCGAAGCCAAGCTTCATGACTTCCAGGCCGATCAGCGGGCCGACCGACATGGCGATACTGGTCGACAATCCGAAATACCCGATGCCTTCGCCCATTCGTCTGGCCGGGATAAGCTCGGCTACGAATGTCGGCATGACGACGCTGGCCATCCCGAAACCGACCCCGTAGCCGATCCGAAGCAGCAGCAGCGCTTCAAACGAACCGGCCCAACTATACGCGAATGTGATCATAGCGGCGATGCCGAGTCCGGCATACATGATCGCGACCGGCCGAACCCGCTTCATCGCCCACGCCGTAGCAAAGCGGGTGGCGATGGCCGAGAATGCGAACAGGCTCGTCACCAGACTGATCTGGCCGTCGCTAACCCGAAATTGCTCCTGAACATAAGATGTCGACGGTGACAGGAGCAGATGCAGATTCAGAAACAAACAACAATAAGCCAATGTGATGGCGATAAACGATCTGGTCCATAACCTCTCATCCTGAAATTCAGACATCCCATCCATTTCTCCTTTATGTTTTGCCGATGAACCGGTCAATGGTCGCGGCTATGCGCCGCAATTGCGATTTCAATTCGTTCGCCTCGGCGTCCGAGAAGCCTTCCATGGCATCGGTTAACGCTTCCCGCTCAATCGGTATCGTCGCCGCGGTCAGCGCCTTCCCCTGCTCGGTCGCGAAAATGCGGTAGGACCGGCGATCCGAGCCGCTAATCCGTCTTACGATGAGCGATTTCGATTCCAAAGCATCCAGAATCCGGGTAACCGTCGGACGGTCCTTGCCCGACCGGTCGGCGATATCCTTCTGAATCATCCCTTCCCGCTCTACGATACGCACCAATACCGCCCATTGCTCCGGCGTAATATCGTAAGGCTTGAGCCGTTGCGCGAACAATTGAACGAGCTTGCGGTACGTTACGCCCATCAAAAAACCGATCGATTCGTCCAGCGGGCTTGTCCCGTGTCCGTCGACCGGTCGTGCTTGCTCCCCGTCATTACGCTGCCTGGTCTCCCCGTACGCCAATGCCGAATTTCCCCTTCCGGTTGTTCCTTTTCTAATTAGTTGCTTTAGCAATTATATACAAGACAACTAAATACGTCAACCTCGCTTCTCCCGCTATAACGAACGGAAGCGAGCGGGGTAATCGGTAATCCATCCATCCGCCCCGGCCTTCAGCAGCCGGGTCATCTGCGCATAACGCCTGACCGTATAAGGCAGGGTCAGCAGTCCGAATGCATGAAGCCGCTGAATCGTCCGGATGTCGGCATCCTTCCAGTGCAGATTGACATAACGGATATACGCCGTATATTCGAACAAATCAGCGTCCCGCAGCCTGCGTCCCCGTTCGACCAGAAGAGCGAGCGGGACATCCGGCCGCAATCGGTGGAACTTGTTTAAAAACTCAAGATGAAACGACTGGACGATAATGCCTGCTCTCCGGTCCCCGGCCAGCTCCGGCCGTACCGCCCGCTGCTGCGGCAGGGCAAACGCGTACCGTCCCAATACTTCGGCCAATCTCGACGCCGCCTCCGGATCGTGCTCCTTCATCTCGATCAGCAGGCCGATTTTCCCTGCATAACGGTCCAGCACTTCCCCCAGCAACGGAATCCGTTCCCCGCGAAAACGCCGGTGGAATGCGCTGCCGGCGTCCAGCTTGCGCAGCTCGGAGACGGTCATCTCCTTCACGCTTCCTGTCCCGTCGGTCGTGCGGTCCACGGTGTCGTCATGAATGACGACCAGACGCCCGTCGCGGCTTGTCCGCACATCCAGCTCGATATAATCGGCCGGAATGCTCGCACTCATGTCGAAAGCGGCCATCGTATTTTCCGGCGCCGCGCCCATCCCTCCGCGATGCGCCGCGTTAACCGGCTTTGCCCGATAAGGAGGCGCACCGTCCGGGAGCAGCGGATGCAACCAGGAACCGACCGTTAACATCGACAGAAGCGCGAGCGCCGAAGCTGTCATTTTCGCATACAGTTTCATGTTCGTCGTCCCCCCTTTTCATTGTGGTATGAAAAGGGGGGAAATATTATAAAATCGGCGACAACAGCCGGGACACCGATTCTTTGAGACGGCTGAGCAGCGGACGCTGCAAATATTCCTGCGCCGTCCATTCGCGGCATCCGCGCTTGTCCGAATTAAAAATCCGCTCGAGCCGGCTGGCCGTCTCGGTGTCATAAATAAAGGCGTTCACTTCGAAATTGAGCTTGAAGCTGCGAATATCGATATTGGCCGTGCCAACGCTGGCGATTTTGCCGTCCACCACGATCATTTTGGCGTGCAGAAACCCTTGATCGTACAGAAAACAGCGGGCCCCGCTGGCGAGCAAGTCGCCGACGTAGGAACGGGACGCCCAGTACACGAAAAAATGGTCCCGCTTGCTCGGAATCATCACTTCCACCTCGACCCCTGACATGGCGGCGGTGCGGAGCGCCGTCAGCAAAGCTTCATCCGGCACGAAATAAGGGGTCTGCAGACAAACCCGCTTCTTCGCCGCATAGATCATCTTGATATAGCTGTCCTTTATCTGCTGCCACTCCGAATCCGGACCGCTGGAAACGATTTGCATGCCGACGGTGCCCCGTTCCTGTTCCGGCGGCGGCGGAAAATACCGGGCTTCGAATGCGATGTTCTGCCCCGACGCCAAATTCCAGTCGGCCAAAAACAGAGTCTGGATCATCTGGACGGCGCTGCCGGTCACCTTCAAATGCGTATCCCGCCATTCGCCAAAACGCTCGTCCATCCCCAAATATTCGTCACCGACGTTGAAGCCGCCGATATATCCCCACTTTCCGTCAATAATCGCCAGCTTGCGGTGATTTCGGAAGTTCAGCTTGAAATTGAAGAAAGGGATACGGGAAGGGAAGAAAGCGACCGCTTCTCCTCCCGCTTCCTGAAAGCTGCGGAAAAATTTCCGCTGCAATCGAATGCTGCCGATATCGTCATAGAGAAACCGGACTTTGACGCCTTCCCTCGCTTTGCGCGTAAGCGTCTCGATAAGCTTCCGGCCCAACCGGTCGTCCCGCACAATATAGTACATCAGATGAATATGATCATTCGCCGCTTCGATATCCGCAAACAATGCGTCAAATTTGCTAATGCCGTCCGTGAAGACTTCAATCCGGTTGTTCTGGGTATACAGCGCCTGATCGCTGGCCATGTTCAAATAGATCATATCGCGGTACTCGGCCATCGCCGGATCGGCGAAGCGGATATCGCCGCTTTGCATGCGGGCCCGCTGATCCTCGATCAGACTGTCCAGCACCTTCTCCGTTTCCATGACCAATTTGCGGTACCGGCGCTTGCTCAGGCTTTGTCCGAGCATCAAATACAGAAGAAACCCGAGAGCCGGAAGGAAAAACAGCACCATCAGCCACGCCCAGGTGGCGCTGGCGTTGCGCCGTTCCAGAAAAATGATCGTGACAGCGAGAAACAGATTGATAACCATAAGAAGCGAGTATAAATTCGGAACTGTGTTCATGGGCTACAACACCTCGATCGGCAACGGGGATAAATCTGCACAATAGTATATCATACGGCTTGCATCATGAGGAAAATAATGCGGAAACACAAAGAAACACCAGGTAACACTTTGTGTCATCCGGTGTTTCTTTGTGTTGTTTTGCCGTTTATCCGCATCAAATCCACGATTCGATATCTTCTTCGTCAATCTCCTCTTCTTCCGGCGGAGCCGCCGCCGCGGCCGTCTCGGACAACCCTTGCACATAGGCGGGAGCTGCCGCGCCGGCTTCGCCGGTAACCGGCCCCGTAAGCGGAAAGTTCCGGTCGGCGGGAATAAACTGCTGCAAATTGCGGACGCCGTTGGCCCTGATCTCGTTCTCGATCAAATAGCGGATCGAGTCCATCAGATTGCTCTGGCAGTTCAGCCATTCCATAATGGCTTCCGCTTCGTTCTTTTTCGTTTTCAGGCTGATATTTTCGCCTGGAAGCTTCTTCTTCTTCATTCGGCTTCACGTTCCTTACCGTGGCGTCATGCGCCTTTCTCGACGGCTTGTCTCGATTTGCTCTTGAGCGCCTCATAAATTTTGCCGCGAACGAAAGCATCCAGCCCTTGCGCGTTCATCGTCACGGCATAGGCTGCCGGTATGTACAGCAGCTTGATCTCCCGCTCGTCGCACAATTCCTTCAGCAGCGGATACAGCACCGGACGCATCAAAATGCTGCCGCCGCCATAAACGCAGATGACGTCGACTTCGTTGCGCGCCTTGGTCAGTTGCTTGCGGATGTTTTGAATAATTTGCCGGGCTTGTCCTTCCAGCGGCCGCTGGATCGTCTTCATCGCCCGGGCGTAATATTTATGCTTCGGATTTTTCAATACGTCGCTGAAAAACTGTCTCGGGCTGTCCGGCAAATGGATGAGCCGGTTGAATTCCGACAGCGCCTCCTCAATCGCGTAGCCGGCTCCGTGATGGCTGCCGTGCACGAACTGCCGGAGAAATTTATTCCCTTCCGTAATCGGGTACTCGGTCGATCCGTCGCCGATATCCGTATGCAGAATGCGCTTGTCCTTGAAGTAACTGCCGTTAAAGTTCTTCCCGAGTTTATACGTTTCCGCAAATTCGCTGAAAATATCGCCTTCCCGCCAATTGCCTTCGGCATCTTTCTGGAGGGCGAAGATGACCGGCGTTGCTTCCGGCACGACTTTCGTAAATTCGAACACGATCTTCACCGTCACCCGCTGCTTGCCCAGATGCACGGTGACATGATGGGGCGCCTCCATGAAACGGCGCTCGAACTTTTGCGCGGCTTCGTCGGTATGCTGCGTGATCGGCAGCGCCGTCACCATATCCACTCCCGCTTCGATCTGCTCGGGGATGCTTTTTTCCTCTTCATACGCCCGCTGCACGGCGACGGCCGCAATTTGCGCCAGCGTGTTCACGACCGGCAGCTCCGCATCGCATTTCTGATCGATCCCGACATGAAGATTGTCGATGATTTCGCCGCTTTCCAGCGCGAACTTGCCGACATAATACATGCCCGGCCGCGCGGAAGGAGAATCGATCGTTACGATCAGCTGATCCTGCAAATTTTTGATGAAGCTCTCCGGAGATTGTTCGTCGCTCCAGGGGAGCTGATCGACCCGGCAGTTGACATTGGGCTGCTGGATCAGCTTGCCGTCGATGATCAGATCATGCTCGCTGTTGCCGTTATCGTTTCCGACCAGAAAATGATACTTTTGCATGGAATGGTTCCTCCTTTTCATGTTTCAACCTTCGTTTGGCTTGCTTCACATTTGCGGCAAACTAAGTAATACCGAGTACGATCAAATATGTCCGGGCAGAACCTTGACGTCCTTCCGGAACGCCAATCAGATGTTTGACCTATATATTAAACTTTCGATTTATATGCCCGATTTCCTTCCCTTGCCGCAACTTTCCACTTCAAGTTCCTCCTCCCTTCCCGGTTTTTATCCCGAAGGTTCGAAACAACCGGACGCTGATCCGCTGCGAAACCGAACCGCTTCCGTTGACTTCGCCTTGCCGCCGGATCGCCCGACGAGGTGTAAATTATGCAACAACATTTCTTTATACCGAATGAATTACATTTATATAATAAACTTTCGTTTTCTATAAATCATCTTTTAAATACTGTATTTCTTCATAATTTTATTGCATATTTCAAACCTATATATGGATTTCCAAACGGCCAATTATACAGCAGTTTCGCGCTCTTTCAAGATAAAAACCGGATAAAGGTGAAACGGAAACAGGTAGCGGGAGAAGGCCCGTCAATGGTATGATACCAGTACACTTTATGCATTTTTGCTGCAAGAACAACGAATGGGAGAGATTTCCTCTTGACGATAAAAACGAAGCTGACCTTCTTTATTTCCTCTATAGTTGCCGTTATTCTCGCCTTGAACCTGTCCATCAACTATTTTACTTCCCGCGACAGGCTCCTGGCCGCGTCCGAGCAGCAGATGAAAGTCATTGCCCGGCAAATCGCCGCGACGATCCAAACGTCCGAGCAAGCGCGGCAATTCATAGAGGAAGCGGTCGCCGACAAACTTCGACAGGCGGCCTTGGCGGCCAAATACCGCCTCGATCCCGATATCGCCAACGTAACGAACGAACAGCTTGCGGCGCTTTGCGAAGAATTGGGGATCGACGGCCTGACGCTGTGGCAGCGAAAGGACGACGACATCGTGGCGGTCAAATCGTCCGATCCGAAAGAGATCGGCATGAGCGCCAAATCGTGGGACTACTGGTACGACGCCTTCAACCAGCTGTTCGATTTGCGGCGGGTGTCGGTCGGGCAAGGGTATGCGCTGGAGCATTTCTGGTCCGGGCCGATCAATTTTGCCACATCGGATCCGTCGAACATTATCAAATGGGGAAATTATTACGACGGCACAACGAATTACATGATCAATCCGATGGTCCATGCGGACGTGTTTTTCGATTTTGAGCGGTATGCCGGAACGGAGACGCTGCTCCGGAAATGGATCTACAACAATCCCGACATATTGGAGATTACCGGCTTCGATCCGGAATTTGTCGGCAAAGCCCCGATTCTCAAACTAAAACAGGGGCAAGTCGTACACAATCTCGATGTCCGCGCCGTCTTGTTCGGCCCCTATCAATATGAAGACAAGAAGCGGGATGTCGGAATTATTCACAGCGTATCACGCAGCGGTGAAATGTCTACTGTCCAAACGTCCGCACTCGGCAAGCGAATTTTGAAAAGCTTCGTTCCGATCGACATCCCGGGCAGAAAACCGATCGTCATCGGCATTACGATGGACCGTTCCGCGATGGAACAGACGCTTGCCCGGCAGTTGCTGACCCAGGGCGCCGTATCGCTGGCGCTGTTTCTCGCTTCGGTCGCAGCCATCTATATACTTGTCGGCTTCTTCATCCGCCCGCTCGGCCAGATCGTCGAAAGGGTGAACGAAATCGCCGCGGGCCATTTCGGCTCCCATATTCCCGTCCGCAGCCGGGACGAGCTCGGCTTGCTCGCTTCCCGCATCAACGCCATGTCGGACAATCTGCACGATTATTTGAACCGGTTAACGGATTCCGCGAAAGAATTGCAAGGGACCAAGGAATATCTGGAATCGTTCATCAATCATACGACCGACGCGATTCATGTCGAAGACCCGAACGGCACAGTCGTTCGGGCCAACAAGGCGTTCGAGACTATTTTCGGCTGGAAAGAGCATGAAATTGCCGGCAAGCGAGCGCCGATCATCCCGCCCGAGCAGGCCGAAGAGCATGAACGGCTCATTTGCACGATCCACAGCGGCGGCACAGTGGCCGATTACGAAACGATTCGTCTGACCCGGGACGGCCGGCCGATCGATGTCAGCGTGACGATATCGCCGATTTGCGACAGTATGGGGCAGATCGTCGGCATCGCCACCATTTCGCGCAATATTACGCAGCGCAAGCAGACCGAGGAGATGCTTCGCCGTTCCGAGAAGCTGACCGCCATCGGTCAGCTCGCAGCAGGCGTCGCGCACGAAATCCGCAACCCGCTGACGACGCTTCGCGGCTTCATCCAATTGCTGCAAACCGATGCCGACCGGAGCTTGAGCAAAGAGCATATCGACATTATGCTGTCCGAGATGGACCGCATCCATTTCATCGTCAGCGAATTTCTCGTATTGGCCAAGCCCCAGGCCGTACGGTTTCAGCAAGTGGATCTGGCCGAAACGTTGCGCGATCTTATCGTGCTGATGCAGGCGCAAGCCATGATGAGCGGTGTTCGTCTGGAATTGAAGTTTGACAAGGATGTTCCGGCCATCGAAGGAGAACCGAATCAATTGAAGCAGGTCTTCCTGAATATCCTGAAAAATGCGATCGAAGCGATGCCCGACGGCGGCCGACTGCTGATCGAGCTCAAAACCGGGCAGGAAGGCGTAGTCGTCCGCTGCACGGACGAAGGCGTCGGCATTCCCGCAGAGGAGCTGCCGCGCCTGGGCGAACCGTTCTATACGAGCAAGCCGAACGGCAACGGTCTCGGCCTGATGGTCAGCCAACAAATCATCAGCAACCATAAAGGCGTCATTCGGATTGAAAGCGAGCCGGGACAGGGGACATGCGTCGAAATCCGGCTGCCGCTCGCGAATTCCTGATTGAACCGAAACTTTTTGCATCCTTTGCTCGTTACATTTTTGACACGTTCTTTTTCGGGTAGCATAATGAATATACTATGAATCTATCGCCAGTACGCAAGACGATGCGTACATATTTTCGCATTTTCAGAGAAAGCGTTGACGATGGATCGGCCATGGCGCCGCTCCCCGAACGGAAAGGAAGGGTTTCACGTGCAATTGCAGCCGCAGGATCGGCTATGGAGCAAACAACCGTTTTTGTTTTTTACCATTGTGCTTCTGCTCAAAAGCTATCTGGCCTGGATGGTCGTTTTTGACAACGGGCCTTCCTGGACGACCGTCGTGAAAGAGCTGCCGTTCGTCTGGATCGCATTCTGCCTTATCGAATGGTTCGCTTCCAAGCGCAAGCTCTTTTACTATTTGACGGTGAACCTGCTGGTGACGGGAATCCTGTTTGCAGTCATCATGTATTACAAATATTATGGCGTTATCGTCACCTATCATGCGCTGGAGCAGGTAAACCAGGTCACAGCCGTGAAGAACAGCGTCTTTTCGCTGATGGACCCGTACTATTTGTTCATCTTCATGGACATCGTCATTCTCGGCTACTGGCTCTTCCGCACGCGAAAGACGCGGAAGGTTTCGTTTCAAGCGCCGGCGGCCGGCGGTGACAAAAGGCGTTTCGTTATGCCTGCTATTTTCGCGGCCTCTCTATTTTTGTGTCTGTTTCACGTGCTCCCGAACCGGGCGAGCATGAACGAGATTACGAAAGCGGAACAGATGGGCATTCTCAATTACGAAGCTTACACGCTGTTCGCAAACGAGAAGCGCGAGCTGATCGACCGGAGCGAAATCAGCCAGCAGCGCATCAACGCTTTGAAAAATGTGAAAGCGCCCGCCAAACCCGCTTATAAAGGGATCGCCTCGGGCCGCAACGTGATCGTCATTCAGATGGAATCGTTCCAGAACTTCCTGATCGGCCTTACGATAGACGGCCAGGAAGTGACGCCGAATATGAACAAGCTGGCGCGGGAGCATTTTTACTTCTCCAATTTCTATCAGCAGGTCGGTCAGGGCAATACGTCCGACGCGGAGTTCGTCGTCAATACATCGTACTATATTCCGCCGCAAGGAGCGGCAACGCAACGATACGCCGGGAAAGAGCTTCCCAGCCTGCCCAAGCTGATGAAAGCGAAAGGGTATTCGACCGCCACATTCCACACCAATGTCGTGGAATTCTGGAATCGCGGTGAGCTGTACGCGGCGCTCGGCTTCGACCGCTATTTCGACCAGCAATATTTCGGCGACGAGGATACGGTATTCTTCGGCGCATCGGACGAGGTGCTGTACCGGAAGACGATGGATCAGCTGCGCGATATGCAGGCGAGCGGAAAACCGTTCTATGCCCACATTATTTCGATGACTGCGCATCACCCGTTTACGACGCCGAAGGAGAAGGACAAGATTACGTTGCCGGAGCGTTACCAGGATACGTTCGTCGGCGATTATATCCGCGCGCAAAGCTATGCCGACTACGCGCTCGGCCAGTTCATCGACGAATTGAAGGAAAGCGGCATATGGCAGAACAGCCTGATCGTCGTGTACGGCGATCATCAGGGGCTTCCGCTCTATTCGCTCGACCGCGACGACGAAGAGCTGATGGCGGAAATCTACGGCAGGGAGTACAGCTACACCGACATGATCAACGTTCCGCTTATTATCGCGGCGCCGGGACTGACGAAACCCAAAGAGTTCGAACAGCTCGGCGGTCAGGTCGACGTGCTGCCGACGATCGCCAATCTGACCGGCATTTCGCTCAAAAACTATATTCATTTCGGACAGGATCTGCTTAACCATGATTACAACCTGCTGCCGCAACGTTATTATTTGCCGACGGGTTCGTTTATGAGCAGCAAGGCGCTGTTCATGCCGGGAAGCGGGTTTGAAGACGGCAAGGAGTATCCGCTGGCCGTGGAAAGCGAGGAGCGGCCGCTGGCCGGGAACGGAAGCCAGGAGCTCGGCGCTACCGAGGAAGAATACGCCCGGGCATTGAAGCTGCTCGACTTGTCGGACAGCTATGTCAGCCAGCTCCCGGACCGGAATCCGGAAGAGAAGGAATAGCGAGCGCAGAAAGAGGCTGCGACCGCGCGATGCGGTTCGCAGCCTCTTTCCATCCATTGTCCGTTTAAAACGGGAAGTACGCTTCCGCGTTGCGATATGAAATATCGCGGACCATATCGCCCAGCAGCTCGAAGTCGGCCGGCGCTTCGCCGTTCTCGACCCATTCGCCGAGCAGGTTGCACAGAATGCGGCGAAAATATTCGTGACGCGTATAGGACAGGAAGCTGCGGGAATCGGTCAGCATGCCGACGAACCGGCTGAGCAGCCCCATATCGGCAAGCGTTTTCAGCTGCGCAATCATCCCCTCCTTCGTATCGTTGAACCACCAGGCGGAGCCGAACTGCATTTTGCCCGCAATTCCGCCTTCCTGGAAGCTCCCGATCAGCGAAGCGAGGATCGGATTGTCGCCCGGATCGAGCGAATACAGAATCGTCTTGGGCAGCGTACCGCGGCTCGCCAGCGCATCCAGCAACCCCCGCAGCGGACGGGCGATATCGCCGTCCCCGATCGAGTCGAATCCGGTATCGGGGCCGAGCCGGGCAAATGCGGCGCTGTTGTTGTTGCGGTGAGCCTTGATATGGTACTGCATGACCCAGCCCCGCGCATTGTACAGCTTGCCGAGATGGATATAGGTGTACGTCTTGTACTTGCGCTCTTCTTCCGGGGTGACGGCATCTCCCGCTATCGCCTTGGCGAAAATGGCTGCCGCCTCTTCTCTCGTCGTCTCGGCGAACGGCACTTCATCGAGCGCATGGTCCGATACCCGTCCCCCCGCTTCGTGGAAAAACTGCACGCGATCTTCCAGCGCCGCCAGAAAATCGTCGTACGTCCGGATGGAGCGCCCGGCCGCCGCCCCCAGCTTGCCGACCCATTCGGCGAAGCCGGTTCGTTCGATCCCGAGGCCTTTGTCGGGACGGAACGACGGCAGCACCTTCACCGGGAAGCTGTCGTCCTCCTTCAGCTTCAGATGGTACTCGAGCGTATCGGTCGGATCGTCCGTCGTACAGACGACGCGGACATTCGATTTCACGATCAGGTCTCGGGCGCCGAACCCGCCGCCGGTCAGCTTGGCGTTCGCCTTCTCCCAGATGACCGGCGCATTGCGCTCGTTGATCAGCTCCTCGATGCCGAAATAGCGGCGCAGCTCCAGATGCGACCAATGATAGAGCGGATTGCCGAGCGTCCGCGGCACGGTGCGCGCCCAGGCGAGAAATTTGCCGTAATCGTCGCCGTCGCCGGTCACGTAAGCCTCTTCCACGCCGTTCGCCCGCATCGCCCGCCATTTATAGTGATCGCCGTACAGCCATATTTCGGTCAAATTGCGGTACGTTTTGTTCTCGTAAATTTCCTGCGGACTCAGATGGCAATGATAGTCGATGATCGGCATATCTTTCGCATAATCGTGATACAGCTTCTTCGCCGTCTCGTTCGACAGCAGAAAATGTTCGTCCATGAACGGTTTCATTGCGCATTCCCACTTTTCCTTAAAATTTTGAACAAGCCGTTTGCATTAATCATTTCGTTGCAAACGCTCTTATTCCTTGTTGCTGATGTTGCACAATGGCCGGAAAAGTGTAATATTTTGCGCACCTCGACTTACATCGCCTTTCTCCTGAAGTAAAGCAGGCCACCCGCGAAGAAGAGCGCGAAGCCGCCGGCAATGACGATCAGCAGCGTCTCCGGCGGGACAAGGAACGCGCCGAAGCCGTCCTGCCCCCCTGACAGCATGGCCAGCACCGGCTGCCCCCAAGGATACCACGGACCGAATTTCTCCGAGTTGATGACCAAAATATTGGGCAATGTAAAGATGACATTCAATGCCAGCGGAGCGGCGAAGCTGGACCAGGCGGTCGATACGGCGAGCTGAAGCGCGGCGAGCGGCGCGCAGGCGACCCAGCCTCCCAGCAGGCTGCGGCCGAGCATGTCCCATGGAACGGGAGCTTCGATGCCTTTCAGCATGCCGACGCCAAGGAGGCCGCCGAGAAACAGAAGCTGGCAGGCAAGCAGCAAGCCCATGACGAGTCCGAACTTGACGACGTATACCCCGGTTCTGGACACCGGCAGCACGAAAATTTGCTTCCATCCGCCGCCGGCATGCTCGTAACGGCAGATGAAGGCGGCGAATACGCCGGCCAGCAGCGGCAGAAAGAGCAGCCCGTGCAGCAGTGCCATCGTCGCCAGCAGTTGATGCCAGGGGAACGCCTCTTCCTGCACCGATTCGAGAAGCGCCAGCAGCGAGGCGAGCAGCGGGCTGACGAACACGAGCAGCGAAATATGGGATTTGCGCAGCTTCAGCAATTCCGAGCGGAAGATTCGCCACATCCTACTTCACATCCCTTCGCGCGAAATGAACGAGTCCGGCGGCGTACAGCAGGAAGCCGGCCGCAAGTCCCGCGCCCGCGGATACGAACGGGTCGTTCCATTCGTTGATCAGATAAGGCCACTTCCACGGGAACCAATCGCTCATTCGGACCGAATAGAGCGACAGAATCGTGCCGGCGATGCCGACGGTAAGCGGAACCGCCTGATTGCTCAGCGTGACGGACATCCATATCTGCAGCGCCATGAACGGCATGGCGGCGACGAACGGCAAGTACGACGCGGTCAGCAATTCGCCGACAGGAAACGCGTAACCGAAGCCAAGACCGGCGCCGAGCGCCGCCGTGCCGACGGCCAGCAGCGTACAGGAGACGGCAAGCACGACAAGCAGGATGGCGAATTTGGCGGTAAATACGGCAAACCGGGTCACCGGCAGCGCCAGCGTCTGCTTCCAGGCGTTCGTCTGATGCTCCAGCGAAGCCAGCATGGAAGCGACGAGCGCCAGTCCGAGCAGCAGGGCTGGCACAGCCAGGTAGTGGACGTTCCCGATCAGTCCGCCCCACAGATCATCCTCGTACTGCTTGACCAGATAATCGTAGCGAAGACCGAAATTGGCCGCCTGAAGGCCGACGACGCCGGCCGGGCCGATCACGGCGAGAAACCAGATCGGCTTCTTGCGTATTTTGAGCCATTCCGCCGCCATCACCCGCGCGATCACAAGCTGTCCCCCCCATCCGTCAAAGCAAGGAAGTGCTCTTCCAGCGAACGCTTCTCCTCCTGGATGCGGTAAACCGCAATATCGTGCCGCACGAGCAGCCGGACGATCGCTGCGACTTTCTCATCGGGCAGCGATTCGACAAGCAGCCGGCCGTCTGCCGCTTCGGCCCGGATGCCGCTGCCGAGCAGCGCTTTCCACGCTTCCTCCGGCCGGTCGACGGTCAAGCTGATCCGGCCGCGCGAGCGATCCCTGAGCGCCTGGATCGAATCCTGAAAAATCATTTTCCCTTTATGAATGATCCCGACGCGGGTCGCCATCTGATCCACTTCCGACAGCAGATGGCTGGAGACGAGGATCGTCATGCCGTGATCTCTGGCCATGCTTTTGATCAGCTCGCGAATCTCCAGAATGCCGGCCGGATCGAGGCCGTTCGTCGGCTCGTCCAGTATGAGCAGTTCCGGCTTGCCGAGCAGCGCCGTGGCAATACCGAGCCGCTGCTTCATGCCGAGCGAATACGCTTTGACCGGGCGGCCCGCATCCTTCGTCAGACGGACGACGCCAAGCACTTCGTCGATGCGCGACTTGGGCGCGTCAAGCAGGCGGCGAACCGCCTCCAGATTCTCGTATCCGGTCAGATGGCCGTAGTAGGACGGATACTCGACGAGCGAGCCGACTTTGCGCAGAACGGCAGTCCGGTTGCGCTGCAGATCCTGGCCGAACAGTCGGACCTTGCCCCTCGTCGGCCGGATCAGGCCGAGCAGCATCCGGATCGTCGTCGTCTTGCCGGCGCCGTTCGGGCCGAGAAAGCCATATACTTCCCCTTTGCCGATCGTCAGATTCAATCCGTCTACAAGCGTCTTGCCGCCGACCGTCTTCGTCAGTTGGTCGGTTTCGATAATCCATGCACTCACGTCAATTCACCTCGCCTTCTATCGTAAAGGCGCCAGGTTAATTTTCGTGAGGATGCAAGTTTAAATTTGGATTAAACCGCGGATGCGGATGACCGTTCCGCCGCTGCCGCTGATGATGTCCCAGTCGAGCTTCATCTCCTTGAGCATCAGGGCGACGATCGTCATGCCGATGCCGGCGCCCTTGTCTCCGGAAACGCCGTTCATGCCGGGACCGCGGTCTTCAAGCTCGATGACGCCCGCTCCGTCTTGTCGGAAGGCCCGAACGGCGAGGTAGTTTCCGGTCTTCGCATGGCGAAGCACATTTTGCAGCAAATTGTCCATCACCCGCTCGAACCACGCCGGGTCAACCTCCCACGCGAAGCCGCGTTCCGGCAATTCCAGCTCGATCTCGAAGCCTTCGTTCTCGAACGCCGGATACCAGTTCGCACATACCGTGCGCAGCAGCCGGACCATATCGGTCCGTTCCGGACGATACGGGTATTTGCCTGCCGCAAGCAGCGTATACGACATCAAATTGTCGATCAGCTGGCCGAGATAGCCGACTTTCCGGTCGATCAGCGCCAGCGATTGACGGCCTTTCTCGCTTAGCGGTTCCTCTTGCAAGCTGTAGACATGCCCGCGAATCGCGGTCAGCGGCGTGCGCAAATCGTGGGACAGGTTCGCGATCAGCGAACGCCTAAGCCGCTCTTCCTCCCGCTCCCGCCGGCGGCCGGCTTCCAGCTCGCCGATCATCGTGTTGAACGCTTGCTCCAATTTGCCGATTTCGTCGGGCTTGTGCACGACGGTCGGACTCGGAATGCCGTGCGGCGACGGCTTGGTCATCGCCTGCTGCAGACGGAGAAGCCGCCTTCGGATCCGGTAGAAGAAAATCCACGACACGAATAAAAATAATACGATGACAGACAGCGTCGTCATGATTAATACCGTATCGCGCTTCTCCCATATTTGCTGGCCGCGGGTCGTCATCTCGGAACGCGGCAGCTCGAACACCATGAAGCCCGCCTCTTCCTTGCCGCCGATAAACGCGACGACGGTGAACGGGTCGCCGTCGTACCGTTCTTTCATGAACCGCACCGTATAGGCGGGGGTCCACCGTTCCGGCACGTCCAGCGTATCCGGCAGACGGAGGCGCGTCCTGCCTTGTCCGTCCACCCAGTACATGGAAGCCTCCTCGTACTTTTCTTTTAACCGGATCAGCCGGGCGTCGATTTCCTCCGCCGATGCCCCGTCCAGCTGCCGCGCTTCGTTGTGCCACATTTTCTCCATTTCGGCGCCGAATTGATAGATCTCCTCACCACCCAAATCTTCGGGCGGCATGAACAGGTAGACGACGGTAATGGACAGCGGAAACATGACCGGCACCAGCACGATCGCGAGCAGGATGATGAGCAAATATTGGTTCAGCAGCGAATGCTTCAGCTTCAGGCGTCCGAACAGGGAACGAAACCGGCCGCTCATGCCTTCACCCGGTAACCGATGCCGCGAATCGTCTCGATAATGGCCGGAGCGCCCGGATCTTCCTCGATCTTCTCCCGGAGATGCCGGATGTGCACATGGAGCGTCTTGTCCCCTTCGAAATACGGTTCGCCCCAAACCGCCTCGTAGATCTGCTCCTTGGTCAGAATGCGGTTCGGATGCTTGGCCAAATACATAAAGATTTGCAGCTGTTTGCCGGTCAGCACAATCTCTTCGCCGGTGCGCCGGTCGACCACGAGATGGCCGTCCGGATCGACATCCAGATGGCCGAGACGCAGCCTGCGTGATTCCGCCTTCCCGCCATAACGGCGGAGCAGCACTTCGATGCGGGCCGCCAGCTCGTCCGGATGGAACGGCTTGGTCAGGTAGTCGTCGGCGAATTGCAGTCCCTGAAGCTTGTCGTCGACCGCTGTCCGGGCCGACAGCAGCAGTATTGGCGTTTGCGGCGACGCCTTCTTCAGCCGCTGGCCGACAGTGAAGCCGTCCAGTCCGGGCAGCATGACGTCCAGGATGACGATATCGGCGTCTGCGATGCGCTCCACCGCTCCGTCGCCCGATGTAAGCCAGTCCACTTCATAGCCGCGCCTCTTCAAATCCTGCTCCACCCAGCTGCCGATTTCCCGGTCGTCCTCGATATAGAGTATGCGTGCCAACGCGCTCTCCTCCGTTCCTCTTGTTTCAGCGTTATTTTTTTAATTATAGAACGATTGCGGGGCGGTCACCAACAGCATGTACAAAAAGCGGCCGGCCCGGGGGAAGACGGATGCGGCTGAGCCCCGAACGCAGTGAAGGAAACGGCGGCGCATATGGAGAATCAGGTAAACGGGTGATGCAGATGCATATTTTATGGATTGAAGATGAAACGAAGCTGCTCCATGAATGCAAGGCCTATTTGGAAGCGGCGGAAGGATACAAGGTGACAGGCGCCGCCTCCTACGCGGAGGCGCTTCCCGTACTGGCCGGGGATAAGCCGGACTTGCTGATCGTCGATTGGATGCTGCCCGGCGGCACGACAGGATTGGATATTTGCAAGCGCAATGCCCGGGAGTGGCAACTGCCTGTCATTATGGTAACCGCCAAAGGCGATGAATTCGATAAAGTGCTGGCGCTGGAAATCGGCGCCGACGATTATTTGACGAAGCCGTTCGGCTTGCGGGAACTGTCGGCGCGCATCAAGGCTGTCATGAGACGCGCTGGAGCCGGAGGAGTCCGTGAGGAGCGCTCAGGCGAAGCTCCGATTCGCCGCGGGCCGCTCGTCATCGACGGCTTGCGGATGGAAGTGAAACTGGACGGCCGGCCCGTCGACCTGACGCGGACCGAATTTCAGCTGCTTGCCAAGCTGGCGGCGCAGCCCGGCCGGGCTTTTACGCGCCTGCAGTTGATGGACGAGGCGCTCGGCGACTCGTTCGCCGGCTATGAGCGTACGCTCGATTCCCACATCCGCAATATCCGCCGGAAGCTGGGAGACGATCCCGCCGAACCGCGGTTCATTCTGACGGTCTACGGCATCGGATACAAGTTCGCGGAAGGAGCGTGATCCGGGATGACAAAGCGGTCTGCGCGGCCGTTCTCCGGTACCGGCCGCGATTGGCTGGCTGGCGTCTTCGCAGCGGCTTGCGCGGCGGCGGCCTTCCTCGGCGCCGCACTGCTGTATGCGAACGGACAACAGCAAAAGGAGAATGAACGGCTTGCGCTGTTCTGGAACCGCTATGCCTCGATGTACTACGAAATGAACGGCGGCTGGAGCGGTCTGGCGGAGCGGCTTGCGGCGGATTGGAACCGCTATGGCGGAGACGGCGAAGCCGTCGCGGTATGGGCGGCTGGGGCCGCGGAGCCGGTAGCGGCAGCCGGCGATCGGCAGACGGCGGTGCGGAGCGGCGGCAAGCCGGTGCTGGCCGACGGGCGCATCGTCGGCCATACTCGGGCCGCTGCCCACTCCGGGCGGCTGCTTGACGGAAGCGAGCCTGGCCTCGCCCTTGTCGTGGCCGGGCTAACGTTCAGCGGCTGGCTCGCCGCCGATAACCGGCGGCGCCGGCGGCTGCAGCGGCCGCTCGACCGGCTGGCCGGCCGCGTGATACGGCTTGCGGAGACCCGCTATGATGTCGGGAGCGAGGAGGCCTTGCGCCCGCGGCCGCGCAGCAGTTCGGCGCACGGCGAGGGGGCGTACGGCGAAGTGGCGCGCGGTGGGGCGCACGGCGAAGGAGCGGCGGGCGCACCCGGACGCTGGCCGTCGGCGGCGCATTCGGCCATTCGTCGCGACGTGAGCCAGGTGGCCGAGGCGGAAGCGGCACTCGATCGGCTTGAAGAGCGGCTTCGCCGGCTGGAGACGGTGCGGCGCACGATGGTCGCAGACATCGCCCATGAGCTGCGGACGCCGATCGCCGTCATGCGGGCGCAGCTCGACCATGCGCTGCAAAGCGGCGATTCGCTCCCGCCGGCCAAAATCGCAACGCTCCACGATGAAGCGTACCGAATGTCGAAGCTGGTCCGCGATCTCCAGGAGCTCGCCCTGGCCGACTCCGGCCGCCTGCCGCTCGAGATGGACTGGTTCTCCCTGTCGGATATGCTTGCTTCTATCGTCGAGACGCTCGGGGCGGCGGCGGAGACCGACGGTGTGGCGGTACGGCTGGACTGCCCCGGCCCGGTACAAATATACGCCGACCGCATTCGCATCCAGCAAGTGTTCGTCAACTTGCTGGGCAATGCCATCCGCCACGGCCGCACCGAAGTGGCCGTAACCGCCGGCATTCGCAATGGAGAAATCGAAGTCGCGATTGCGGATGACGGCATCGGAATCGAGGAAGAAGAACTGCCTCGTCTGTTCGACCGCTTCTATCGCGGAGGCGCGTCCGTGGCGGCATCCGGCGGTGCGGGCAATATGCCGTCGGGCGATGCGTTTGGCGGCGGAGCCGCGGGACCCGACAGCCGCAAGGCCGGCGGTCTCGGCCTCGGACTGGCCATCGCCAAAGAATATGTGACCGCCCACGGCGGCACGATCGCGGTATCCAGCCGCTGGGGCGAAGGTACCGTCTTTACCGTGCGTCTCCCCGTCATGACCCCGGTCTGATGCCGGCCGACATGCCGGCGCGAAGCAGGCCGAAATGGCAGGCTGCGCCGCAGCTCCCTTCTCCCGATCTGCACAACTTCTGCACAATCGCTCGACAAGGAGTGCATATCTTTTTGCTATCCTGTTGCCTGACAATAAGATAGCGGCGTTGCGGATCGCCGTCTTCGGCGGCGGCCCCGTTGCGCGCAAGTTGAAAGAGGTGGCAAAAGATGATCGTGGCACGCGATCTGAGCAAAACGTACGGCAAAGGCGACGCCGCAACGAGAGCGTTGCGGGAAGTCAATCTCGAAATCGAACAAGGAGAAATGGCGGCCATTATGGGGCCGTCCGGCTGCGGAAAAACGACGCTGCTTCAGCTGCTCGCCGGCATCGAACGAATGAGCGAAGGGGAGGTTTGGCTGGACCGGATTCCGCTGCACACACTTGACGACCGGTCGCTCTCCAGTCTTCGTCTCCAAAAGATGGGCTTCATTTTCCAATCCTACCACCTGATTCCGGTGCTGACCGCAGCTGAAAATACCGCCATTCCGCTTATCGCCGGAGGCATGCCCGCCAAGGATGCCCGGCGGCGAGCGCTGGCCGCGCTCAAGGAGGTCGGCCTTGGAGGGATGGAAGACCGTTATCCGGGCGAGATGTCCGGCGGGCAAAACCAGCGCGTCGCCATCGCCCGGGCCATTGCTGCGGAGCCGGCCGTATTATGGGCGGACGAGCCGACCGGAGCGCTTGACACCGACACGAGCGGGCAAATTATCGGCCTGCTGGAAATGCTTAACCGCCATCGCGGCACAACCGTCGTCATCGTCACGCACGACCCGAAAATCGCGGAGCGCTGCTCCCGCATCATCCGGATGCAGAACGGGCGGATTCTGCATGACGGGAGGAACGTCTCATGATCCGCTCCCCGCTCGTCTGGAAGATGGCCTGGCTCAATCTGCGCAGCCGGCCGCGCCAATCGCTCCTGTCGATACTCGGAGGCGCGATCGGGGCCGCATTGATCGCGATGTCGACCGTGCTGTATCTGTCGGTCGAACGGAGCGGACAGGCATGGATCGACGCTCATTACGGACCGATCGACTGGGAACTGCGGCCGGTCGATCCGCGTTCGGAGACGTTTGATGCCGGAACGGCCGCGAAACTGATCGATACTTTGCGACACCGACCGGAGCTGCGTATCCTGCCGACCATTCAGCAGGAAGGCGCCGTGTACTCGCTTGACGGCACAGGGGCCGAAACGACCGGAGCGAAGACGGGTATTCTCGTCATCGGCTTCCCCTTTGATATGGCGAAGACGTTCAATCCGGAAAACGAATCGTTGTGGGCGAATGGGCTTCAGGACGACGAGCTGGTACTCGACCGCTACACCGCGGGCGAATTGGGCGTCGCCGAAGGAGATGTCGTCTCCCTCGCCACGGCCGGCGGGCAACCTCAGAAACTGCTGCGCGTGCAGCATATCGCGGAAGAGCAGGGACTGGCCGGATATCGGGGGTCCGGCGCCTATACCGGCACGGCGATCGTGAACGAACGGACCGCTCGCGAGTTGACCGGGCTTGAAGACGGCGCCTACCATGCGGTATTGGCCGGACGCGCCGACAAGTCGGCTTCCCTCATTTTCCCTTATATCGGGAACGATCCGGTCTACAACGTCGAACATCTGAAGCAGCAGGCCGAAGTGAAAGCCGGACAGGCGGACTATGTGCTCTGGTTTGTCGCTCTGAGTTGTATAGCCGTCCTGTCCGGCACCGTGCTCATGCAGCAGATGATGCGGATGCTGGCGGACAACCGTCGGGAGACGTACGGCATCCTGCGCGCCATCGGTCTGTCGCGGCGGCAGGTCGGCGGCATCTTCCTGGCGGAAGCTTCCTTGCTGGCGCTGCTTGGCGCGCTGGCCGGTACAGCGGCCGGCACCGTCTTTGGCGCTGCCGCTGTCGACTGGTTGTTCGTCAGACATGCCGACATCGTCGCGCGCATATCGGGCGGCAACATTCCGGTTTATCCTTATTTATCGTTCGGTTACCAAACCGCTGCCGCCGCCGTTTCCTTTCTGTTTTTGCTGCTCATTTCCATCGATGCGGCGCGGAAAGCGGGCAAAATTCCGATTATGGAGACGATCCGGGGCATGCCGCCGGGTGCGGAATCCATATCTTCGGCAGCGCGGTTGCGAATGAAAGACCTGCTTATGGCGATAGCGGCGGCGTTGTTCATCGGCATCCATCTGTATTTGCTTTTCCTCGATACGCCCGAGCTTGACCTCGGCAGCGTCGCACCTGTTTCGCTCTCGTGGCTGGGAGCTTGTCTCGGCACGCTCTATCTGCTGCTGCTTGCCGTTTCGCGGCTCGACCGCCTGCTCGGCTTTGGCTTCCGGATGATGGGATGGTCGGATAGCGCCATACTGCTCGCCTCTCGATATCCCCGCTTGCGGAAAGGACGGACGTTCGCCGTCGCACTGCTGTTCGGCCTGTTGATGCTCACCGTGACGTTCGTCGTCTCCCTGGTCAGCTACTTCCTCGCTTACCATGAAGCGAGTCGAACCGATCAGACGGTGCTCGGTTTCGGCGGGTATGTCGGTTACCGGACGGAAGCGGAGCACGATCGCATACTGGCCGCAATCGAGAAGGACGCAGAGCTTGACCGGGAAATTGAAGGCTATGCCGTCAGCGAACCGTATATGCTGATGTTCTCCCCGAAAGGACATGCACAAGCGGTTGTGCCGGTCACAGAATCGTTCATCGGATTGAGCAGCCTGCCACTAATCGAGAGGGACCCCCGCTACAAGTCGGACCGGGAAGCCTGGGAAGCGGTGATGCGCGATCCGAAGCAAGTGATTTTGCCGGAATATATGATCAATCGGAATGCGGAAGAAGCTCCTTTCGGCCGTCCCGATGAGGAGATTTAGGTTGGCCGGCCTATCAAGCTGCCGGTATATAAAAGCAGGCTGCGCGGAGTCAACGAGCAATGGGAGCCTGATACCGAACGAGAATTTATCGTGGCAGGCATCGCCGGGATAGACACAAAGAACGAACCGACCTACAGCTTCTACAGGGCAACCTTCGTGCATCCGTCCGTCCACGAAGAGTTGAGAACGTTCGGCCACAAATGGCCGGACCAGCAATATCTCGGCTTCGTGCTGCTGCACTTTCCGTACGAGGACATCGGAAATTCCTATAAGCTCGAAGAACGGTTCGCCATTCACGGTGTCACGTCCTTCCGCTCGCCTTATGCGGTAGACGCAGCCGAGCAATTTATGTACCGTCAGATGATCAACGCCTTTGTCGGCTTCATGCTGCTGTCCGGTATCATCGGCTTGTGCGGGCTGGCCGTTATTCAATTCCGGGCGGTTCGGGAACGCAGCCGCCAAATCGCGATGCTCCGCTGCATCGGCGTGCCGAACCGGCAGATCGGCCAGATGTTTCTGCTGGAAGGAACGATCGTCAGCTGGACCGGTCTGCTGGCCGGGTTCGCCTGCGGCCTATCCGGCGCGTGGCTGTATGCCGCAGGCGCCATAGTCAGCACTGCCTCAAGCTACCGGCTTGTACCTTTTACTTACCCGTTCGACATTCTTTTGACCGTCCTGGCTTGTCTGCTGCTCATCGCGATGGCGCTTAACATCGGTCCTGCCCGCGCCGCGCTTCGGCTGTCTCCCGGTGAAGCGGTGCGTACCGCATCCGAGTAGATCGGCGGCAGGGCTGCGTAAAATGCCTTAAAAAACGAACGAGAACGACGGTCTTATAAGGACTGCAGTCATAGAAGGGAACTGCGGATGAGCGGTTATAGATCGCCGGTTGGATTTTTATAGGTATGACCGATTTCGACATGGTGCAGGTTACTTCGACAATACCGATGTGTTACATTATCGTTGCTTTCGAAGAAGGAAATATTAGGATGGCAATCCATTATGAAACATCGGAATGAGCCGAAGTCCAGAAAGTTGCGTACGCTGCTTATCGCCATGTCGCTTATGTTGATGATCCCTTATTCTGCGGCATTTGCCGAAGGGGATGCGGCCGGGAAAGCTGCCGAAGATCAGAAGCCAAACGTTGCAGCCGGCGTCACCGTCATTCGCGCCAACGGAGACGTCGTCACCCCGCTGGGCGCAGGGGAATGGGATTATCTCGGCAAACGGACGACATCTTCCAGCGAAAATCCGTCCAATTACGTCCATTCCGGCGGAGGAGATTTCAAGTATAAAGTCGCATCCGGACCCAGCGGCGGCGCCTGGTATCAATTGCGCGAATACGATCCGGACAACGCGGACGACATTATTACGGATCCTTACGGTTACAGCTTCTTCTACTTGTATCCCGGAGATACCCTGATTTACAGGGGAATCAGCGGCGCCGTCGACGGCACGAATAAAAAAGCGGAGTTTTATGTTTATGAAACCTTCAGCGGCTCCGCAACCGTTCAATATTGGGATTGAAGAAGATGCCGGTTCGCACGATGCATAAGAAAAACGCCTGACGGC
>NZ_JBCNFP010000073.1:0-145679 GCF_050481165.1 Paenibacillus cisolokensis | reverse complement strand
TCCGCCGGCTGCCGGCTTCTGCCCGGCCGCCGAGCGCCTGCCCGGCGCAAGGCCGGCGAGCGCGGCCGCCAGCCGGCGCCAGGGCAGCGACACGCGGCGCAGCGCGATGTCGCACAGCCACAGCAGCAGCGCGGCGATCAGCAGCGCGCGCCTGATGTCTGTCGTGAGCCGGGTAACCGCCGGCTCCGCTTGAAAAGCTTCCTCGGGACGCTCCGGGTCGAGCACCCGTCCGCCCGTCAGCTCCGCCACCCGCTCCAGCTTCGCCACGCCGTCGCCTCCGGCGATCCGGTACTCCGGCGAATACGGAACGACGAAGCCGGCCGTCGTTCCGCCTTCCTTCGAGCCGATGCGGACGAGGTAAGCGCCAGGCTCCGCATGCGGAAGGACGGCCTCGTATTCGCCCGGAGCCGTGGCCACAGGGCGCAGCGACATTTCCGTTCCCGCTTCGCCCGACACCGTCGCATCGAGCGTGCCGCCGCCGCTCTCCGTCTGCCCTTCGGCGACGATAGCGAGACGGGCTTTCCCGCCTTCCGCCTGCACCGATACTTCGTACGGAGAGCTGTAGAACTGCGGAAACGTCCATTTGACCCATTGAACGAACGTTTCCGGAAACCCGGGCCAACCGATCCAGCCGCTCGACCATTGGCCCGTCAGATCGCTCGTCCAGGCGACCGACCTCCCTGAGCCGTACTGCCATCGCGCCAGCAGCGGATCGCCTTCCGGCGTCAGCAGGGCGACTTCCGCCGTCTCTTTCGCCGTCGTTGCGATATAGGCGTCGACAGCCGGCAGCCCCGAACTGAACAGCGGCGCCCAATCCCCCGCCTGCCCGACCGCCGGCGTAAACGTCCGCTCGACGATGTACGTTCGGGACATCATCGCCGTCTCCCTGCTGAAAATGGCGGGCAGCGTGCTTTGGTCATTCGTAAAATAGTAGCGGCCTTTCCCCTGATTGGCCAGCGACTCCAGCAGCTGCGTATCGGCGCCGTCGCCGACCGCCACTGTGGACAGCGTCATGTTCGCATCTGCGATCCGCTTCGTCAGCGCGCCGTAATCCGGCGCCGTGGAAGACTGTCCGTCCGTCAGCAAAATAATATGCTTCCGCTGCGCGTCCACCTGCCGCAGCTTGCCGTATCCTTCCGCAAGCGCCGTATAGATTTCGGTGCCGCCATCGGGCTGAATGCCCTGGATGCGCGACAGCACGTCGTCCCGATCCGTCAGCCTGGTCGGCTCCACGACCCACCACGGCGTATGATCGAAGGCGAGAACGCCGACCGTGTCCTGATCGCGCAGCAGCTCGACCGTACGCATCGCCGCCTCCTTGGCCAGCTCCAGCTTCCCGTCGCTCATACTGCCCGATCTGTCGATGATAAGTACAAGACCGAGAGAAGGAATTTGCCGCTTGCCCTGCAGATCCATATAAACCGGCAGCGCCTCCTCGATCGGCGTTTTGAAATATCCGCCCAGCCCGTAGCTGTCCTGCCCGCCGA
Source organism: Paenibacillus cisolokensis (assembly GCF_050481165.1). Lineage (NCBI taxonomy): Bacteria > Bacillati > Bacillota > Bacilli > Caryophanales > Paenibacillaceae > Paenibacillus > Paenibacillus cisolokensis. Next base: position 144,192 of record NZ_JBCNFP010000073.1, on the reverse strand, counting down.
CCTTGACGAGACCGACGCCGAAATCGCCAACCGCCCGGGTGATCCACTGCATCGGCTTCTCCCCGATGCGCGTGGCGGGAACATTATTCAACACGATGCTGTCATATTTGGCGTAATCGGCCAATTCGAGCGGCAGCCGTTCGGGCGGAATGACGTCGCTGGCAATGAGCGAACCGGACAGCGCCGAAACGAGGTTGGCCGACGAGCCTTCTTCCCCTTCCACGATCAGCACCGCCGGAGGTCCGCTCACCCGGCTGAACGCATAGGCGGCGTTGTTGGCCGGCTGCTCGTCGTCCGCCGCATACAGCTCCGCGCGGAACCGGTGAAAGCCCGGTTCCTTCGCCATCGTCCGGATAACGAACCGGTTTACGCCTTGCTCCAGCTCGACTTCACTGCGGGCAAGCTCCGTGTCGTCGGCATAAATCCGAAGCTCCGCCGGGCCGGCGAAGGTGCTCGCCACTTGCAATTCGATCGTAAACGACTCGCCCTGGCGCAGCGACTTCGGCACCTTCATCTCTTCCAGCGCAGCGTCGGTCCGCTGCTTCGGCGCTGCCGGCAGCACATCGACCGCAATGCCACGATCCTTCAGCAGCCGCGCCTGGCGCATCAGATCGCCCGCATTCTCCTCCCCGTCCGACAAAAGCACGATGCGGCCGCCTTCCTCCGGCAGCATGCCCGACGCCATCTGCAGCGCACGGGAAAGATCGGTAAACCGGCCGTCGATTTGCGCCCGGAACGAAAAACGCCCCTCGTCCAGGAGCCCGTCCGGCGACAACGTCCGCTCCACGGCGGCATCAAGCCCCGCGCCGACGACGCCCGCCTCATCACGTTCTCCCTTGGCGGCAATCGCCTTGGCAATCCATGCTCCGGCGAATGCGTCGGCGTCCAGACTGGCCGAACGGTCGGCAACGAAGACGATGTTGAGCCGCTTCTGCGTTACATACGGCTGAACACCCGCTGCGACCGCAATCAGCAGCAGGAGGATGAATGCCCGCATCCCGATAGCAGCCGCCTTGCGGCCGCCCGTCAGCCTGACAGTCGAGCGCGCCGTCCACCAGATGAACGCCGCCCAGACCGGCAGCAAAAGCAGCGCCAACGGCTGATCAACCTGAACGCCCACGGCGGTACACCTCCCATTCCGCTGCAAGGAGCAATAGCAGCGCCAATGCCGCCCACGGTGCAAGCGAAGCGCCCTGTGCGAATGCCGGCTTAGCGGCGGGGCCCGCCTCCGCGGCATTGCCGTCCGGCGCAGCGGACGATCCTTCGGCCCGTCCTTCCGCTGCGCGGCTTACCCGCAAGGACGAACCGGCCAGGCTTTCCCTCGGATCGGCCGTTATCGCCAAAAAGCGGCCGGACAGCTCCCGCCCGTCCATATCCGTCTCCACAAAACGGTACAGCCCCGGTACGGCCGGGACGGTCTGCGTGCCGGAAAGACGTCCTTCCGTCCGGTCCGCTGCCCGTTCCTCCGCTTCGTCCTCTGCAACTGCCGTTTCGACCGGAACAAAACGCGCATCGTCGGCGTCCGGCGAAAGCGGCACTTCAATCGTCCCCCCTGCCACGGCAACGCCGAGGTGCCGCCGATCTCCGCCGCCCATCCATTCCGCCGCCTGCATAACCAGAATCGGAAATTCCGGGCGAAGCGGAAGATCGGTGTCGCTCAAGCTGAACGCAAACGTCAGCATCGGCCGACCGTCCCGGATGTCCGCATAGATGGCGGGCAGGCCGCCATAGGTCACGATCGGCTCGCCCCAGCCGCGGGCGCCGTCTCCCGTAACGATCCGGCCGATATGCGTCTCTTCGAACGTCGTATACCGCGTCACCTCATGCGGCTTCAGCTTCACCTCGCCGCCGGAAGGCGTCCTCGCCATCGTGCCTTCCGGCGGCGCATCCGCATCGACGATGCGCCATACCGGCTTCGCGTCCAAGAGCTGCCGCCATGCCGCCGACCGAATGTCTTCGTCGGACACGCCGTCGAGCACGACCCAATCCACCGCTTTCACCGTTTCCGCATCCGGCTCGAACGACGATATCTTCGCCTTAATCGTGCGCGCCCCCGCAAGCTGCAGCGCTTTGTCGAGGAACAGATTGCCGCCGGTGACGAGCAGAACGTTATGCGTCTGCGAAGCGGGCGGGAACTGGTAAGCCGTATCGTCCGCCGCGTAGACGTCCCGAGCCGAACGCAAGACCGCTTTGTAGTACGCCGCGTCAGGCAGCGAACCCAGCGTCACGCTTTTCCATTCTCCAGGCGGCACGGTCGTCTGCGCGCGGGCGACCGTGCCCTCCTTTCCTTCCGCGAACACTTCAAGCGTCACGTTGCGGGGAACGCCGCTTTCGTTGCGAATCGTGACCAGTCCGCGATTGCCCGCTTTCCCTTCGGGCTCCGGTTTGATCCCGAAATGGGCGATCGACACATTGTTCCAGGCCGGCGGAGCGGAGCCTTTTTCCGTCCCGACATCGAACAAGCTGAACGGCGCGTGCAGCGCCAAGTCCTGAGATGACTCATCCAGCCATCTCCCGTCGCTGAACAGCACGATCTCGCCTTCTTCCTCCTCCCGCGCCAGCGAATCCGCCAGCGACAGCGCGGCGGCATCGTCGGTCACGCCGTAGACCGGTTCAAGCCGGCTGAGCGCATCGCGCAGAGCGCTTCGATCGGCGGTGCGGGCTGCGAGCACTTCCGGCTGCGGACCTGTTCCGATCAGCGTCACCTCGCGGCCGGCGGGCTGGTCATCCAGCCACTGCCCGGCCAACTCGGCCGCCGCCTGCAGCATCGTACGGCCTCCGGCAGCGGAAGCAGTTCCGCTCCCTTCGTCCGCCGCGGCGTCTTGGGGAGCCAGCGCGCTCATGCTTGCCGAGCGGTCGATGACGATGACCGCGTGTCCGGCAGCCGTTCCCCCCTTCAAGAGAACCGGGTCGGTCAGCGCGAAAACGAGCAGAGCGGCGGCCAGCAGCTGAAGCAGCATGAGGAGGCGGCTCCGCAGTTTTTGCCACGGCCGGTTCGCTTCCTGCTCCCGCAGCGCTTTGCGCCAGAGCAGATGGCTCGGCACAATCGTATCGTCATACGTCCGCTTCAGCATGTACATGAGCGCGATAGCCGGCAGCGCCAGCGCGAACCATAGCGATGCGACGGATTGAAATTGCATCCTCCTCCTCCTTTCCCGGTCTGCGAACCGACTTGTCGTCCATGCATGCGCTAGCCGCGCAGCAGCCCTGCCTCCCGGAACGACCGAAGCACCGTATCGGCAATCGGGCGCCCCGTATCGACGAACAGGTACGCGACACCGCGCTCCTCGCAGTAACGGCGAATCGTCTCGCAGTGCTGCCGGACCGCCTGGCGATACGAAGCGACGACGCTTCCGCCGATCGCCACTTCCTTGCCTGTTCCCGTCTCGCTGTCGATAAGCCGCAGTTCTCCGGCCAGCTGGGGATCGATCTCGGCCGGGGAGAGCAGCTGCACGTAAACAACGTCCTGACCTGCGGCCAGCAGCGCCCGGATCGTATCTTCCAGCCCGCTCTCGTGCAGGCCGTCGGTAAACAGCCATGTCTGGCCGGACCGGCCGGGCAGCGCCGAAGGATGCCGGAACGCCGCATACAGATCGGAACCGCCGGCCGCTCCCGCCTCTCCTTCGAAATCGCCCCTGAGCGCCCCGTCCAAAAAACGGAACAGCCGATGCGCCGCTCCTCTTCCCCGGCACATCGGCAGCTCGCGCACGATGCCGTCGGCGAACAGCCGCACCGCCACACGATCGTCTCCCGCCAGCGCCGCATAGCCGACGCATGCCGCCAGCCTGAGCGCATAATCCAGCTTGCGTCCGCTCTCTTCGCCGAAGCGCATCGATGTCGAGACGTCGATGTACAGGCAGACGGAAAGCTCCTGCTCATCCCAATATTGGCGGACGAAAGCGCGTCCCGTCCGGCCGTATACGTTCCAGTCGATCCGGCGAATGTCATCGCCGGGCGCATAGGGACGGTAATCGGCAAATTCCAGCGAGCTGCCGAGTGCCCGCGAACGCCGCTTGCCCTGCATCGTCCCGCGAAACCGGCCTTTGGCCGGAAGGCTCATCCGCTCCAGCCGATACAGCACGGACATATCGGGAAACAGCCGTTCAAGTCCCGTCTCCCGCTCGCCGCCGCTCATCGCCGCGCCTCCGCCGCTTCCAGCGCCGCAAGGGCCAATTCGTCGCTTTTCATGCCCATCGCCTGCGCCTCGTAGCCCGGCACGATCCGGTGACGAAGCGCAGGCAGCGCCGCTTCGCGGATATCCTGCCACGAAACGTGAAGCCGGCCGGCGGCAAGAGCCCGCACTTTGGCGACGGAAACGATCGCCTGAACGGCCCGCGGTCCGGCGCCGTAACGAACGTAGCGCTTCACCTGCTCCGGCGCGTCCGCTTCGTCCGGATGCGTCGCCATGACCAGATCGACCGCCGCTTCCGCCATTTCGTCCGAAACCAGAATGTCTTTGGCGAGCGACTGCAGCTCCGTCAGCGCAGCCGCATCCATAATCCGCTCGGCCCGCGGCTGGACGGGAGAAGTCGTCCGCACGACGATCTCCTTAAGCTCCTCGCGCGTCGGATACGAGACATCGATTTTGAGCAAAAAGCGGTCGAGCTGCGCCTCGGGCAGCGGATACGTGCCTTCCTGCTCGAGCGGATTTTGCGTCGCCAGCACAAAGAACGGACGGGGCAGCGGGTAAGTTGTTCCTCCGGCGGTAACGGTTTTTTCCTGCATCGCTTCCAGCAGCGCGCTCTGCGTTTTCGGCGTGGCCCGATTAATTTCATCCGCCAGCACGAGATTGCCGAATACCGGCCCCGGCTGGAAGCGGTAGCTCGTTTCCCCTTGACGGCCGAATTCCGCGAGCGTCGTGCCCGTAATATCGGCCGGCATCAGATCGGGCGTAAACTGGATGCGGGTAAACTTCAGGTCGACCGTATCGGCGACCGTTCGCACGAGCATCGTCTTTCCGAGACCGGGGATGCCTTCCAGCAGCGCATGGCCGCCGGCGAGCAAACACCAGAGAAGCTGCTCCACGACTGCCCGCTGTCCGACTATAACGCGGCCGATCTCCGCTTTCAATGAGGCGATCTTCTCGGCCGCCTGTTCCACTTGCGCTTTGGATTCAATCATCTGTGCTCCCCCTGTTCGCCTGCCGGCCCGGTTGTATTTCATCAAAATAATCCTGCACCCGCTGCTGCAGCGTACCCGGCAGCGGCGTGCGGGTAAGCGCCTGTTTCGCCTCCGCGGCATATTCCGCGTACACTTCCTCGTACGGCCGGGTCATGCCGTCGACGGTCGGCGATTGGCCGCCCGTCTGCACGCTGCCGCCCGAAGCGGGACCGCCGTCCTGCTGCACATTGCCGGAACCTTGCATCGAGCGCGGCGTCGTCACCAGGCCGCGGCCTCCCGCGCCGGTTCCTCCCGCAAGACCGCCCTGGCCGCTTCCGCTGCCCGCACCTTGGCCGTTTCCGCTGCCCGTGCCCTGGCCGCTTCCGCTGCCCGCACCTTGGCCGTTTCCGCCGCCCGCACCTTGGCCGTTTCCGCCGCCCGCGCCCTGGCCGCTTCCGCCGCCTGCGCCTTGCCCTGCTCCGGCTCCCGCGCCTTGCTCCGCTCCGGCTCCCTGGCCCGTCCCTGCGCCCTGTCCCGAGCCGGTTCCCGAACCTTCACCGGCGCTTTGACCTTGGCCCGATTGGCCTCCGCTTTCACTTTCTCCGCCCTCGCCGCCGGCCGCGCCGGACGGCGCTCCTCCGCTTCCGGCGGCGGAACCGCTCGCTCTTCCGCCCGTCGCGGCGCCCGCAATCATGCCTGACGGCACATCGAATCCTTGCGCAGCAAGCTGTTCGGCAAGCGCCTGCCCGGATTCCCCGAGCCGCTCGGCCACTTGTTCGGCGAGCGCTTCCAGCTCGGCTTGCGTCAGCTCGCGATCCAACGCGTCGGCCAATTCGTCCAGCGCATCGCTATCTTCCCCGCCGCTTTCGCCGCCGCGGACCTGCTCCGCCGCTTTTTCCAGCGCCTGCTTCAGCGCGCCGGCTTCATCCGGCTGCTGCCCGGCGATCCGTTCCAGCGCCTCCGCGATCGCTTTCCGCTCCTCGTCGGACAGCCGTCTGAGCTCGTCGCGAAGCGTATCGAGCGATTGGCGTACGGCAGCCGCATCCCGATTTTGCAGCGCCTGCCCGACCGGACGCAGCGCCGGTTCGCCGCGAAGCGCATCTGCGGCAGCATCGATACGCCTCATCGCCTCACGCGCCCGTTCCGCCGCCGCTTCCATCTCCCGAAGCGTCTCTTCGAATTGCTCAAGCGCCGCATCCGGGTCGGCAGCGCGTTTCATATCCCGCCGCAGCTCATCCAGCGATCGCGCCAGCGGCTCCTTAGCCTCCTCCGGCAGGTCCCGGCTCCGAATCTCCTCTGCCAGCTCATCCAGCTCTTGTGCGGCGTCCGTCAAACGGTGTCTCGCCTCGGCGAGCGCCTTCGCCCGGTCATCCAGCGGATTGGGCCAGGCGAGCAACAAGGCCGCCGCCAGCCAGATCGCCGTCAGACCGGCCGCCTCGCGTTTTCGGTTTCGCCAGGAAGGCCACGGCAGCCGCTCCTTGAGCGACTCGCCGTACCGCTTCGCCTGCTCGATCGCCTCTTCGCGCTGCAGCCGGGCGACCGGCGCCTCGCTTTCCAGCGCCCCGAGCGCCGTGCAGACCGCGTCGTTCGTGCCGGTCCGGTCCATCACCCGGGCGGCTTCCTCCGCCGTCGCCCGCCGCCATATCGCGTAGGCGGCACCGCCAGCGGCGCCGGCGCAGACTAGCGCCGCCGCATACCAACGGGCATGCAGCAAGGGCCATATCCGGCTCGCCGCAAGCGGCAGCAGCGCGGCGGCGCTGCCGGCAAGCAGGCCGGTCAGCGAGGCGCCGGCAAGACGGAACAACGTCAGCCGGCGCCGGACCGGCAGCAGCAGCTCAAGCAGCGGATGCCTGCGGGAAGGCGGCCCGGCACGCCTGATGCGATCATCCTCCCGGTCCATGAGCCCCTCTCCTTTCGATTAACGGGTAGACGCGCGTCTCCTTTATGTTCTCCGCTTCAACCGCGGACGAAGGTAACGGATGCTGAGCCCGATAAGCAAGCTCGTTACAATCGAATAGATCAGAATGAATTCCTGCCACAGCGTCATCGGCGATCGCGCATTGCCCTGCATGCCGCTGACGAAAAACGCCTGGCGCGTCAGGCTAGGTTCGAGTATGCTGTACATCGCCGCCGCCGGGTTAAGCGCCAACAGATGGCCGATCCAGCGGTACGGCGGCGCTCCTGTCGAGGGGACATTACGATACAGCTCCTGCAGAACGCCGTTCAGAAACAGAAACATAAGCGCGGTCCCGATGAACAAAAACAGCGTAACACCGTACGTTGCGATGACAGCCAGCATCGTTCGCTTGAACAGCGTGGAGAACAGCAATCCGAAAGCGCCGAGCACGAACATGACGAAAACGAAAAACAGAAACAAGCCGAGCAGCTGCCAGGGCGAAATGCCGCCGTACAAAAATACGATACTGTATACCGGCATCGTCGCCAGCACGATCAAAATCATGAAAGCGAGCGACGAAACGAGCTTGCTCAAAATGATCGTCGCCGAGCTCTGCTGCGTCGTGAGCAGCAGGTTGAGCGTCTGCTTTTCCCGTTCCCCGCTGATGACGCCGGCAGTCAGGCCGGGCGCCATAAATGCGATCAACCCCATCTGGGCGAACGATATGAAAATAAACATCATCCGGCTTTCTTCCGGATTGAAGGCGGACGGTCCGTGACGGTTAATCTCCGTCATCAAATAGATGAACGCCAGAGCGGCTGCGCCCATCGCCCCGACGTAAAAGAAAATCGCCCACATGGAGCGGGGAGTGCGCATCCGCAACCGGAATTCTTTATCCAGCACGGGGTTGACCAGCTTGCTGCTCCATGAGGACCGGCCTTTCGCCGCCGAACCGTTTTTCATGCCGTTCCGCCGCCTCCTTTCGTAATCTCGAGAAAGATATCTTCCAGATTCGTCTGCGCCTCGCTGAACGAAATGAGCCGGAAGCCTTCATCCAGCAGCTGGCGAAGCAAATCGGCCTGCTCCTCGTCCCCGCCGGCAAAATGGACATGCACGACGCGGTCGTCTCGCATCGTTCGCGTCACGAGCGGATGGTTTCGCAGGAAAGCCTCGGCTTCCTCCTCGCGGCCCGTCAAGCGGACGGACAAAATCCGTTTGACCCGGAGCCGGTTCTGGATGTCCGCGACTTTGCCCTGGGCGATAATCTGTCCGTGCTCGATGACGCCGATCTCGTCGACCATCTCGGCGAGTTCCGGCAAAATATGCGAGGAAATAATGATCGTCTTGCCCATCGCTTTCAATTCCTTCAATATTTCGCGCATCTCGATGCGCGCTCGCGGATCGAGGCCGGAAGCCGGCTCGTCGAGAATGAGCAACTCCGGATCGTGCACAAGACAGCGGGCCAGACAGAGCCGCTGCTTCATGCCGCGGGACAGCGTATCGACATAGGCATCCCGTTTGTCGCTCAGATTGACCAGTTCGAGCAGCTGCGGAATGAGCTGATCCCGCTCGCTCTTCGGAATGCCGTAGCTGGCGCCGTAAAAATGCAAATATTCCGTCGTCTTGAACTGATCGTACACGCCGAAGAAGTCCGGCATATACCCGATCCGCTTGCGCACTTCTTTCGGATGCTCGGTCACCTCGAAGCCGTCTACCTTGACCGAGCCCGACGTCGGCGCCATAAGCGTCGACAGAATGAGCATCGTCGTCGACTTTCCGGCTCCGTTCGGTCCGACAAAACCGAAAACCGTCCCTTTTTCGATGGTCAAATCGATCGATTTCAGCGCCTGGAAAGCGCCGAACGATTTCGTAAGCCCCCGGATCTCCACCATCGGTACGGAAGTTTTCGTTTCCATCAGCGCTTCACCTTCCCTTCCAGACCGATGCCCGGCAGCCTTGTTTCCGCTTGCGCGGCTACGGCGGCCTTCATCCGTATAATCCCCCCGTCGGCTACATAATTCGGGGATCGTTCGCCCAAATCGAGAGTGCCGGAACCGAGCTGAAGCTCCGTCCATTCGCCCGCGGCCGCGTCCCAGATCGACCATTGAATCCGGTTTTGCTGGCCGAACCGGTTGTCCGGATAGATGCGCAGCGATTCGTAATCGACGCCCGCGGCTTCCGGAAGCCGGTACTCAAATTCCAGTTCCCCTCTGGTGAGGCTCATGGTTCCGTCCTGATTTCTTGTCATCTGCTCCATCCGATTGTCGGTAATGAACGGCTGAACCGTACCCGGCGGCACATAATAGCGGCCGTCCTGCACCGATTCGAGACGGAACGGCTGAACCCACAGCGTCACATTGTCCGTTTTCACCTGCTTGCCGTTCACCTCAAACCAGGGATTCCCGTCTTTGCTGAAGCCCACGACGACCGGCTCAAGCGGCAGCGGCGAGTCCTGGTACCGGTTCATGTAATTTGCCGCAAGCGCGCGTTCCCGGGCGAACTCGTCGTTTCGCGTATTGGGGCCTTGCGGGAACAGGAGCATACCGTAATCGACATACGCCGGCGGCGCGGTCTGCGTATAGCCGGGTACGGTCGCCGTCGCGGTGCCGCCCGGGGCCAAGTCGCCGAGCTTGTACGCGCCGCCGTTCATCAGCACATGCACGTTCGTCAGCGCGGTCGGCGTGCCATTGGTCACATCGATGCGCAAACCGCCGTTTTCGTAGCTCGTTTTAATATCGAAACGGCCGGCATCGTCCACCTTGCGCCCTTCGATCCATCCTTTTCGCGTCGACCAATAGGGGACATCGCTCCAGACGACCGTCGTGGCCGATTCCCCGACTGTCACTTGCTCCGTATTGTCGAGCCGCAATCCGCCGCCCGGATTGTTCCGGTTCGGATAGGTAAGCACGCGCATCTGTTCGGGGAACGACGCCCGCACCGTTCCGCCGCTTGGCGAAAAAATCGCCGTCACGCCGGTCTGAAAGCCGTCCCCGAGGCCGGTCAGCTCGATCGTTTGCACGGAATGCGTCATCGTCGTCCGCTTGTCCGCCACGCCGACCAGGAAGATGACAATGCTGGTCGCAACCGAGACGGCGGGAATAAGCCACCATGCCCATTCACGCTTGTCGATTTTGTAGAGCAGCAAATAGATAACCGGCGCCACGAGCACCAGGTAGATCAGGAAACAGACAAGTAAAATCCGGATATCGGGCGGATTCAGTGACGGAAACATGTCGGCGATTTGCTGCAGTCCCCAGAATCGGTTGTCATAGCCCATTTTAAGTCCCGGCTGCAGCGGCAACAGATTTTTTTGCAGCAGCTGCGCCCAGACGGCCGGACTGCCGCTCCAGGAGGCGAACGGTTCGAGGGACGGATCGAATGCGACATACAGCGCTTCTCCTCGGCCGATTGCCCGTTTGGCCGCCAGCGGCAGCCCGTTTTCGGAAACGATCACGCTTCCCGCGGCCAATTCGCCTGTCGATACGGTGACCGCGCTCCCGGCGGGCAGCGGCTTGCCGCCATAAGACTCCAGCGCCGGAAGGGCTTTCAACGTCTCGGTTCCGCCGGGCTTGACAGGCGTAATATCGGCGAACGCTTCGGCCGTCTTGGCGTAGCCGGCGCCTCCGGCTAAAATGAGCGTGCCGCCGCGTTTGACCCAGGTCACGATCGCTTCCACTTGTTCGCCGCTCAAGGTCGCCGTCGGCACATCGTTCAGCACCAGCGCATCGAGCATATCGTATGCCGCGGCTTGTTCGGCAAGCTGCTCCGCTTTCAGCGGCACGACCTCGATCGCATAACCTTTCTGATTGAGCGTCGGCATAAAATTAAGCGTGTCGGGATCGCGCGACACCACGCCGATCATGAACGATGCCGTCAGCTGATTGGTCAAATATTCGAGTCCGACTTTCACTTCTTTGCCTGACTTGACGCCGCCTTCGAAGAACCGGATACGGTTCGTATCCTTGTTCAGCGAGACACCGGGCAGCATCATCGTCACCTCGATTGGCGTGCTGCGCGGAAGCTCCACCGGAACGACATAGTCTGTCGACTGCCCGCCGTACGGCACGTAAACCGAGACGGCCAGCTCGCCTTTCAAATCTTTGGCCGTACGGTTGGTCAACGTCAGCTTCACGGGCTGCCACACCATATCTTTCGCTTTCCCTTGGTAGCCGGTCTCGGCTTGCACGGCGATGCCGGTTTCGGCGTCGGCGCTGTCGGCGAACGCCGGCGCGGACTGCAGCAAACCGAACATCAACAGCAATAAAGCTGTCAATGCCGCAATTGTGCCGTTACGGCGATTTAAAGACGATGTCAATCCGATAACCCCTCTTTCGTCCCACTTTTCTTTACATTTCTGTTAACGAGCCTTTCGGATAAAAAGTTTCATCCCGACGAGCGAATGTGACAAAGGATTCCGTTCATTTTGCGGCATGGGCGGCGCGCCATACAAAGAGCAGCTACATTTAGCAGCTGCCGCAATGTGCGCGGCCCCGCCTCAAACAGCAAAGCTCCCCCGGCGAACGGAGGAGCTTGCTGTCAACTATAGCTTGCTGTCAAGCATTCGGCTTTGGCCTGCGGTCAGCAGCGGACCGCGGTGCCGCTTACGGTGACCATCAGCATGCCGTCGCGGACCACTTCGTAATCGATGTCGATGCCGACGATGGCGTTGGCGCCGAGACGTGCCGCCTGGCTTTTCATCTCATCCATCGCGATGTCCCGCGCTTCTTTCAGCTTGTTTTCGTAAGCGCCGGAACGCCCTCCGATCATATCGGTGATCGATGCGAGAAAATCGCGCACTACGTTTGCACCCATGATGGCTTCCCCGTTGACGATGCCCAAATAGTCGATAATCGGCCGGTTTTCCAATGTCGGCGTAGTCGTAACGATCATGTTATCCCTCCGGAAACGTTTTATTGGCATTTAATCCTAACGGTAGGTGATACGCGATAATGTGTCCGGAGTTTCAACAATCCATGCGATCCCGATGACATGTGGTTGACCGCAACCGCCAAGCCATCATGCGGCGAGCCGCGCGCCGGGAAATCAATAGCGGGCGACGATCATTTTTTTGCGTGTATAAAACTCGACGCCGTCCCGGCCGTTGGCGTGAAGGTCGCCGTAGAACGATTTTTTGTATCCGGAAAACGGGAAGAACGCCATCGGCGCGGGCACCCCGACGTTAATGCCAAGCATCCCGGCGTCGATACGCTCCCGGAAATGCCGGATCGCCTTGGCGCTGTCCGTATAAATGCAACTGCCGTTGGCAAATTCGGAAGCGTTCGCGATATCGATCGCCTCGTCCAGCGTGGCCGCCCGGACAACCGACAGTACCGGAGCGAATATTTCGTCCGTCCATATTTTCATGCCCTGCCGCACATGATCGAATATCGTCGCCCCGATGAAATAACCGTCGCCGGACGCTTCGGCCGCTTCCCGGCCGTCCAGCACCAGCTCCGCCCCTTCCTGCACGCCGGCTTCGATATATTGGATCGTTCTCGCTTTGTGGCTGTCACGAATGACCGGCCCGAGGAATACGCCTTCGCGCATGCCGGGACCGATTTTCAATCCGCGGGCCGCTTCCGCCAGCCGACTCACAAGCGGATCGGCGATCTCTCCGACCGCGACGACGACCGAAGCGGCCATGCAGCGCTCGCCGGCCGATCCGAACGCGGCGCTGATAATTTCTTTCACCGCGAGATCCAGATTGGCATCCGGCAGGACGATCGAGTGGTTTTTCGCCCCGGCCAGCGCCTGCACCCGTTTGCCGTGCGCGGCGGCCGTCTTGTAGACGTATTCGGCTACCGGCTGGGAGCCGACGAACGAAATGGCGGCGATGCCGGGATGTTCGAGCATGCCGTTCACGACATCATGGGCGCCGTGGACGATATTGAGCACGCCGGGCGGCAGCCCCGCTTCCTCGAACAGCTCGGCGAGTCGGCCCGCCAAAAGCGGAGTCCGTTCGGACGGCTTCAGGACGAACGTATTGCCGCACGCGATCGCAAGCGGAAACATCCAGCACGGCACCATCATCGGAAAATTGAACGGCGTAATGCCGCCGACGACGCCGAGCGGATAGCGGTACATGCACGATTCGAGCCCTGTCGCAATATCCGGCAGCGTATGGCCCATCAGCAGCGTCGGCGCCCCGGCGGCAAATTCGACACATTCGATGCCGCGCTGCACCTCGCCGTATGCTTCGGAATAGCTTTTGCCGTTCTCCAGTGTGACGAGCTCGGCCAACTCGGACCAATGGTCCACGAGCAGCTGCTGATATTTGAACAGAATGCGCGCCCGCTTCGGCACCGCCACATTCCGCCATTCCTGAAACGCGGCGGCGGCGGCCTCCACCGCCCGGGCGACATCTTCGCCGCCCGAGATCGGCACGTGCGCGATCGTCTCGCCCGTCGCCGGGTTCGGCACGATGTCCGTCCGCCCGGTTGCGGAATCGACCCATTTGCCTCCGATGTAATTTTGGATCTTCTTTATGCTCATGACGCTCTCCTTCCTGTCTGTCGGTTGTCGGCGATTTGCGAAAGTGCCGCCGTTCCCCCGCCCGCAGCAACGTGCGGCGGAACAAACGCATTCGCGGCTCAGCCGTTCGCATACCGCCCGATGACGCCTTCGATCTGCTCCGCCGTCGGCATCGCGTCCGAGCAGCTGTGGCTCGCAACGACGATGGATGCGGCGGCGCTGCCGAACAGCTGGCAGCGTTCGATGTCCCAGCCGTGCAGCAGCCCGTGAATGAACGCGCCGGCGAAAGCGTCGCCCGCGCCGAACGTCTTGACGACCTGGGCAGGGAACGTGCGCCCCGTCCAGCTTCGGCCGTCGCGGGCATACACGGTCGAGCCGTCGCCGCCGCGCTTCACGACGACGATGCCGGCGCTCTCCCGCAACCAGCGTTCCGCGGTCCGCCGGTCATCGCCGTGCGGCGTTTCATACACCGCATCGAGAAGATCGAATTCTTCCCGTCCGCCAAGTATAACATCGCTCTTCGCGGCGGCAATCGAGCAATAGATGCCCGTCTCCTCGCGGGACGTCCAGGTGTACGGCCGATAATCGATGTCGAAGATGACGACGGTTCCGCACTCGCGGGCGACGTGAATCGCCTTGAGCGCGGCTTCCCGCGACGGACTGGCCGCAAGCGCGGTGCCGGATACGAGGAGCGCCTTGGCGCTGCCGATATAGGCCGCGTCAATGTCGCCGGGCTCCAGCTTCAGATCGGCCACATTGTCCCGGTACATTAAGATGCTGCAGTCGGTCGGCGATTTGATTTCCGTAAACGCAAGCCCGGTCACGCTGCCCGATTTGTCGGTTATGACATGGCTCGTATCGATGCCGCGCTCTTCCAGGTAGCGGGTAATGAACCGGCCGTGCTGATCGTCGGACACTCTGCCGATAAAACCCGTTTTCTCCCCCAGCCGCGCGAGCGCGATCGTAATGTTCGCCGGAGAACCGCCGACATATTTGGTAAACGTGCGCGTCTCTTCCATCGGACGATGAATTTCGTTGGCGTTCAGATCGATGCAGAGCCGGCCCAGGCCGATCACGTCGAGCGGACGGCCGGCGGCAAACGGCGGCAGCGTCATCGGCTATCCCCCCCGTTCTTTCCGCCCGCCGCAACCGGACGGCTCCATCCTTGCATAATCCACTCGTGGTCGGGATCGTTATGAAACTTCCAGGTGCGAACCGGCCCGGCCATCACGTTCAAATAATACACATCGTAGCCCGCAGGGGCGCCTACCGGGTGATAGCCTCTCGGCACCAGCACGACGTCGCCGTCCCGCACCGTGATCGTCTCGTCCAGCGACCGGTCATCGGTGTAAACCCGCTGAACCGCGAAGCCATGCGCCGGCTCGATGCGATGGTAATAGGTCTCCTCCAGCAGCGACTCGTCGGGCAGCCGGTCCTCGTCATGCTTGTGCGGCGGATAGCTCGACCAATGGCCGCCCGGCGTATACACTTCCACGACGAGCAGGCTGTCCGCCGGTTCTCCTTCCGGCAAAATATTGCGCACGACGCGCTCGGTCAGTCCTTGCCCGCGTATTTCGACGCCGACGTCGGCGGGGACGATCAGCCGCGCGGGATAGGTGCCCTTCCCCGGCGCCCGGCATACCGCGAGCTCCACCTCCGTCAACGCCTCGACGCCGAACCGGTCTCCCGAGGGCACATAGGCCGAATAGGGCGGCTTCGGTTCGAATACGCTCATCCGCTCCCCGACATCGTCCCACCGCTGGGCCGACGTCCAGATGTCCGCCTTGCCCGACAGCAGTACGAGGCAGCACTCGTCGCTTCCCGTCTCGCTTTCCAGCCGCTCTCCCGGCTTCAGCCGGTACGCCTGGAAACCGACATAGCGCCAGCCTGCCGACGCCGGCGTCACTTCCACAACACAGCCCGAAGCGCCGGGCGTTGCGGCGCTTGGCACAACCAGTTCCGATTTGGGCATCCGTTACCCCTCCTTATTAAACTAATCGGGAAAGTTACCGCACCTCGTCCAGCGCGACAGGTCGCCGCTCAAGCAGCGACAGCTTGGCGGCGTGGGCGATCCGTTCCGCCTGCAGCGCGTCGTTCCCGTCCACGGGCGGCTTCGCGCCGTCGCGAACGCATTCGATGAAACGGCGCGTTTCGTCCGCATAGGCCTCCGCATAGCGTTCCAGAAAAAAGTATTTGGGCAAATCCCGGCTCACCGCGCTTGCGGTGCTAAGTTCCGCATTGTTCGGATAATCGTTGCCGGCGGAGGCGCTCCCTTTCGAGCCGAACACTTCGATCCGCTGATCGTAGCCGTACACGGCGCGGCGGCTGTTGTCGATTACGCCGAGCGCGCCGCTCTCGAACCGAAGCGTCGTAATGGCCGTGTCGATGTCGCCGAGCTCGCCGATAACCGGATCGACCAGCACCGCCCCCTGGGCATATACCTCGGCCACTTCGCTGCCGGCCAAATAACGGGCCATATCGAAATCGTGGATCGCCATGTCCATGAACAACCCGCCGGATACGCGAATGTATTCGGGACTCGGCGGGGCTGGGTCGCGTGACGTAATCCGGATAAGATGCGGTTCGCCGACGGCCCCTTCGTCGATCCACCGGCGCACCCGCATGAAATGGCGGTCGAAGCGGCGGTTGAAGCCGGTCTGCAAAATAACGCCGGCGCGGCGCACGGCCTCGAGCGCTTTGGCCGTTTCACGGTAATCGAAGCTGACCGGTTTTTCGCAGAACATATGCTTGCCTCGGGCCGCCCCTTCCACAATGATCGCCGCATGCGTATCCGTCGAAGAGCAGATCAGAACGGCGGCGATATCGGGATCGTCCAGCAGCTCGCGGTAATCGGCGGTGACGCGCGGAATGCCGAGCGAATTCGCCCAGTCGCGCAGCTCGCCGGTCAGCCGGACGTCGGAGACGGCCGCCACGCGCACGGCGGGATTTCGGCTCAATTGCTCGGCGTGCAGGCGGCCGATCCGCCCCGCGCCGATAATGCCGATTGAAACGGACGACATGAGTCATAACCTCGCTTTATACGTATTTTCATGCTGTACTGCTGCACAACGTTTACGGCGTAATGCCGCGAATATATTCCATACATTGACGGGCATAGCGGGTCGGCTCGGCGACAGCCGGGTCCTGCTCGGCCTCGATCAAAATCCAGCCCTCGTAACCCCGTTCATGCAGTTCCCGGTAAATCGGCGCAAAATCGATACTGCCGTCGCCGGGCACCGTAAATACTCCCTGACGCACCGCTTCCCGGAAGCGGAGGCCGTCGCGGCGCGCGCGCTCGAGCACGTCCCGGCGCACGTCCTTCAAGTGAATGTAGCGGATACGGTCATAATAAGTTCGCAAAATGTCGAGCGGATCGCTGCCGCCGTAGTAGGCGTGGCCGGTATCGTAAAGCATATGCACATACGCCGGGTCCGTCGATTCCATCAGCCTGCGGATGTCTTCCCCGCGTTCGATCACCGTCTCCCCGTGGTAGTGATAGACGAGCTCGAGCCCGACAGATTGGCAGTATCGGCCCGCTTCGTTCAACCCTTCGGCAAGATTCCGCCATTGTTCATCGGTAAGCGGCTGTATCGCAACCCGGTTGGAATGCGGATCTTCGAACGCGTCGCCCGTCTCGCAGGCGACGACATAACGGCTGCCCATCGCCCGCAAAAAATCGGCATGCTCCCGAAACGCCCGCATCTCCTCTTCCCGCCGCGAGGCGTCGCGGAACGCCAGCGACTTCCATTGCGCCACGAGCGTCATGCCGTATCGTTCCAGCAACCGCGAAAGCTCGGGAACGCTGCGCGGAAATTTGCGGCAAAACTCCGTCCCTTCGAAGCCGAGCGCCTGCATTTGGGACAGAACGTCGTCCGCCGTATAATGATCGCCGAGATCCGGCATATCCTCGTTTACCCAGTTGATGCCCGAAATGCCGTATTTCACGTTCAAAGCCACCGTTCACTCCCCCTAACGCGTTATCAATACGGCCTGGCGGTTTTCAGTTTCTCCCGCATCGCGCCGTAAGCCGCATGGACTTTCTCCGATTCCGCCACTTCCGCCACATCGACCCGCCACCACGACTCGTAATTGTCCGTACCGGTACCCGGCAGCACTTTGATGTCGACCAGCACGGAACGGGTTTCTGCTTTCGCCGCGTTCAGCGCAGCCCGAAGCTCCTCCGCCGTGCGCGCCCTGAAGGTTTTGGCGCCGAGCGCCGACGCGTGGGCCGCATAGTCGATCGTCAGGCAGTCGCCGCTCAATTGGCCGTCCGCCCCCCGCTCGCGGAATTCGTTGCCGAATCCTTCGCTGCCGTTCGCCCGCTGCAAATTGTGGATGCACTGGTATCCGCCGTTGTCCAGCAGAAGCACCGTAATTTTTCGCCCTTCCTGCAAGGACGTGACCAGCTCGGAGTGGAGCATCAAATAGCTGCCGTCCCCGACGAGCGCGTATACTTCGCCGTCCGGCTCGGCCAGCCGTACGCCGAATGCGCCGGACACTTCATAGCCCATGCAGGAAAATCCGTATTCCATATGGTACGTCTTCGGCTTCTCGCACCGCCATAGCCGGTGAAGGTCGCCCGGCAGGCTGCCGGCGGCGCATACGATCACGTCCCGCTCGTCGACGAATTCATTGATGACGCCGAGCACACGGGTTTGGGCCAGGCCGTCTTCCCGCTCCACCGCATAGAGCCGGTCGACTTCCGCGTCCCATTCCCGCTTCAGCGCCGCCAGCTCGGCCTTGTCGTAGCCGGCCGCGTAGCCGGCCGACCGCAGCGCCTCGCCCAAAGCGGCCAGCGCCTCACGCGCGTCGGCGACAACCGGAATGCCGTCCAGCTTCGCGGCATCCGCCGCATTGACGTTGATGTTCACGATTTCTGCCTGCGGATGGCGGAACGCCGTCTTGGACGCCGTCGTAAAATCGGACAGCCGGGTGCCGACGGCGATAATGACATCCGCTTCCGCCGCGAGCCGGTTCGCCGCCAACGTGCCGGTCGCGCCCACGCCGCCGAAGCCAAGCGGATGGTTCCACGCTATCGCGCTCTTGCCCGCCTGCGTCTCCGCGACCGGTATGCCGAACGATTCGGCGAAGCGGACCAGCTCATCGGTCGCGCCGGAATAATGGACGCCGCCGCCGGCGATCAGGAGCGGCCGGCGCTTGCCGCGGATCAGCTCCGCCGCGCGGGCGACCGCAGCCGGAGCCGCGGGACGACGATCGATCGTATGCACCCGCCCGGCGAAAAACTCCTCGGGGTAATCGTAAGCTTCGCACTGCACGTCCTGCGGCAGGCTGAGCGTCACCGCGCCGGTCTCGGCCGGGTCCGTCAGCACGCGCATCGCGTTCAAGGCGGCTGTCATCAGCTGCTCGGGACGGACGATCCGGTCCCAATATTTGCTGACCGGCTTGAACGCATCGTTGACGGACACGGTGTAATCATGCGTCACTTCGATCTGCTGAAGAACCGGGTCGGGCTGTCTTCCCGCGAAAATATCGCCGGGCAAAAGAAGCAGCGGAATCCGGTTGATCGTTGCCGTGCCGGCAGCGGTTACCATGTTCAGCGCGCCCGGCCCGATCGACGTCGTGCAGGCGAACGTTTCGAGCCGGTTCTTCTGCTTCGCGTATGCGATCGCCGCGTTGGCCATCCCCTGCTCGTTCTTCCCCTGGACAAACAGCATTTCATCCTTGTATTGCTCCAGCGCCTGACCGATGCCGGTTACGTTGCCGTGCCCGAATATGCCCATTACGCCGCGAAAGAACGGACGCCGCTTGCCGTCCACCTCCACATATTGCCTGCTCAAAAAGCGTACGAGCGCCTGGGCCATCGTCAGTCGAATCGTCCCCATCTCCTCCGTCATCCTCCTTTTAAACGTTTTCAAAGATAAACCGCCGGACAAGTCGAATCGGATCGTCCTTGAGACAAGGGGGGGGTTACCGGTTACCCTAACATCAAGCCACTCCCTTCCCGCATGGTCTGGCACGGTATCCGTTGCCGCATTTTACGCAATCCGGTTATTTTGCAAACGTTGTCTTCTTTATAAACTATAAGCGAAACCGTAAAATGATGCTTGAGGTTAACCGCTTACCCTTTAACAATAGCGCCTCTCTCTACCGCTGTCAACATAAAAAATGAGCATCGCGACGATAGCGGCCGCCGCGGCAGCATGCGTCTTATCCGTTCTCCGCAAGCGTGCAGGCGGCCCGGTTACAGGCCGCCCGCTACGGGCGCCGTCGAGCGGCGGACGACAAGCTCCGGCAAAAGCACGAGACGCTGTTTGGTCCGCTTCTCGCCGCGAATTTCCTGAAGCAGCGCATCGAACGCGCGCCGTCCGATATCCTGAATCGGCTGGGACACCGTCGTCAGCGGGGGCGCCGTAATCGTCGCGAGCATCGTATTGTCGAATCCGACGACCGACAGCTGCTCCGGCACCTGAAGACCGCGCTCGAAGGCGGCCTGCAACGCGCCGATCGCCAATACGTCGTTGCAGGCGAACAGCGCCGTCGGCGGCTCGCCGCCGCCCAGCAGACGCGCGGCCGCCTTGCGTCCGCCGTCGACGGTATAGCTTGCTTCGGCGATCAGCGAATCGTCCGCCCCGATGCCCGCTTCGGCCATCGCCTGACGGCAGCCGCGAATCCGCTCGGGACTGCTGGAGGCGCCCAGCTTCTCGGCGATAATGCCGATCCGCCGGTGCCCGAGTCCGACCAAATGCTTCCCGGCCATATAACCGCCCATAAAATCGTCGACCATCACGGTATCGACCGGCAGCGACGGCAGCTCCCGGGAAATCGCGACGATCGGCATCCGCTGTTCGGCCAGCTCCCGCAGCAATCCGTCCTGCCCGGTGCTCGTCGCGATCATAATGCCGTCCACGCATTTTTGCACCATCAGCGACAAATATTTTTCTTCTTTGGACGGGTCGTTGTCGGTGCTGCAGATTAACAGGCTGAAACCGAATTCGTGGCCGCGGTCCTCGACGGCCCGGGCGATCTCCGCAAAATAAGGGTTGGCCAAATCCGGCAGCATCAGGCCGACGGTCGACGTGCTTCTTCTGGTGAGCGCCGCCGCGACCATGCTGGGCTGGTAGCGCAGCTCCTCCATAATTTCGGTTACTCGCTTGCGCGTCTTGTCGCTGATGCGGCCGGTCCCGTTAATCACTTTCGACACGGTCGCGGTCGAAACGCCGGCCGCGCGCGCGACATCGTAAATCGTCGGCTTCATCACTCGTTTCTCTCCCTGTGCGTACGTTCATTTTTTCCGCAACATCAACACCAACATCTTACGATACGACGCACGGGAAAGCAAAATGCGGGGTCGTCGCAAGCCAACCGCAAGCCAACGATGCAGCCGACTTCGCCGATCAAGCCAAGCTTGAACGCCATCGCCGTAATACCCGCGGCTCAAACTTCTTGCGGCTCAAAATAGATCGGGTTCGTGACGGCAGCCAGCAGCACGCGGTCCACTTCTTCGAATTTGCGCCATATTTCGGCGCGAATATACTGCCGCCCCCGTTCATGCCATTCCAGTACCGCGCTCCCGCCGTCCGCGGCGCTTACGGCGATTTCCCGCTCGACGCCGCGATCGCTGATCAGCCGGATCGCGTCTCCTTCGCGCAGGCGCTCCGCGGTGAGGATGACGGGCGGTCGGCCGGAGTCGTCCGCAACCGCGTCGCCGACGATCCGGTCGCCGCAAGCGAGCGAAACGAACGGACCGTCCGGCGCCCAGCTCAGCACGACATGCCCGGCGTCGATGCCTTCCAGTATCCCGTCCACCGTCCGGGAGCGGCCGTAAACCCAAGTCGTCGGATGGGCATGCTTCCGGTACGGGTCGGGACGATGCATGTCGCTGCCGCCGACCGCCACGATGCGCCGCCCCTTTCTCAGCTGTTCGTCCCACCAGTCGAGCGTGCGGCGGTTCGCCTCGTGCCACGGCCCATTCCATATTTCGACGATGCGGAAATCGTCCGAGAACTCCCATTCCCACGGGCAATAATCGCAGTGCGGATGATTGAGGACGATCATGGCACCCCGCTCTCTGGCCGTCCGCAGCTTGTCGTTCACGCCGGCCTGATCGACGGACCGGAAGTCGTCGATCGGCACCTCGACGCCCAGCATGTTGCTGTGGCCGAAATTGGTTGTAAACTCCATTCCGGGAATCATGACGACCGCGGCATCCCGCGGATAGGCGGCATTCTGGCTCGTCGTATTATGATCCGTCATCGCCAGAAAGTCGCAGCCGAGCTCGGCCATAATCGCGGCATTCTCTTCAAGCGTATAACTTCCGTCGCTGTGCACGCTGTGCATATGAAGATCGCCCTTCAGCCATCGCGGCCGTTCCCGTTCGATCGTGATCGACACCGAAACGTCGCAGCCTTCCTGCGGCACCCGGTACGCCCCGAGCAGCACCGCCCAGCCGCCGGCATCGAGCGGACCCGGCGTATAGCCCGGCGTCGCCCGTTCCCGACCGATCTGAAATTCCCGGCGGGCGCCGCCGCTCCAGCCTCGCAACCTGACGGCGTCCCGGACGCCAAGGTCGATAACGGCCGTACGTCCTTGCGCCGTCCCCACCGATATGGAGACGTGCAGCCGCTCGGCCTCCGGCACCATGTCGAACGGAACTTCGATATAACTCCCCTGCTCCGCCGCTTCGATGCGGCGGGTATAGACCTTCTGAACCGGTCCGATTGCTTCGCGGTCCATGCTATTCCTCCTCTTCGCGCTACGGCTCCGGCATGCCGCGGACATCACTCTTTGTTCGCGCCCAGCATAATGCCTTTGACAAAATATTTTTGCACATACGGATAGATGGCGATAAGCGGAATCAGGGCGATCACGATTCCCGCCATGCGGACGTTGGTCGTAATAATAAAGTTGCTCGACGTGGAGTCCGTGTCGACGATAAGCGACTTCAGCGCTATTTGCAGCGTATATTTAGTCTGATCGCTAATGTACAGCAACGCCGGCGTAAACTGGTTCCAGCGGCTGACGAATTCGAACAGCGTCACCGTGGCGAGCCCTGCCGACGCAAGCGGCAAATACATCGTCGCGAATATCCGGAAGTCCCCTGCCCCGTCCATCCTGGCCGACTCCGCCATCTCTCCCGGAATGCTCTGGAAGAAGTTGCGCATAAGCAGCACGCTGAAGCCCGATACGAGTCCCGCGATGATAAGAGACGAAAGCGTATTCAACAATCCGAGATCCCGGTTTACGACATAGAGCGGAATCATGATCGCTTCCCCGGGCACCATCATCGTAATCATAATGAACGATATCATCAGCTTCTTCCCCGGAATTCCCTGCTGGACGAGCACATATCCGGCCATGGAGCTGAGCAGCACATGAGCGGCGGTGCCGACGACCGTGACGATCACGTTGTTCATGAACGGCAAATAAAGCTGCATCCGGTTCCAGACGGTGGTGAAGCCTTCCACGCTGAATTCCTTCGGCCACAGCACGATGCCGGGAGTCATGGATGCCAGATTCGACGAGAAAGCGAGCGCGAACGTATTGAGAAACGGAATGATCATGGAGGACATCAAAAGCAGCATCAGCGCAATGTTTGCGATATCGAAACAGCGGCTTTGCCAGCTCGTATACGGTCGGTTGCGGTTCATGTCAGCGCTCACTCCTCATCGTACCGGATCAGTATCCGGATGACAAACGTTATAATCAGCGTGGCCAATATGACCAGAAATCCGGCGGCGGTCGCCATCCCGATCTGGAATTCCAATATGCCTTTCTGATACGTGTACATCATAATAACATCGACTTTGCCCGCGATAGCGCCGTTTCTCATGACGAAAATCTGGTCGAACATTTTCAGAACGCTCATCACATGCAGCATCAGCACGACTTTCATCGTGGAAACGAGCTGCGGCAGCGTAACGTAGCGGACCAGATGCCACCGGTTGGCCCCGTCGATTCGGGCCGCCTCGTACAGAGACGGGTTGATCGACACGATCGCAGCCAAATAAAGAATGCACGTAAAGCCGACTTCCTTCCATACGGCCGTGAAAACCATAACCGGTCTCGCGTACGCTTCCTGCGACATGAAACCGATCGGCTTCTCCGCTCCCAGGGCAAGCAGCAGCTGGTTGACGATGCCCGTGTCGGGCGACAGCATCATAATCCACATGCCGCCGACGACGACCCAGGAGAACAGATGGGGCAAATAGACAACCATTTGCACGATCTTTTTGAACCAGGAGGCGAACACCTCGTTCAAAAGCAAAGCGAGAGCGATCGGCATAATAAAGCCGATCGCGAGGATGCTCCCGCCGATAATGAGCGTATTGGCAAACGTATCCCAAAACGCGGAATCTTTCAGCACTTGCGCATAGTTATCCAGTCCGACGAACGGCCGGTCGCCGATCAGCCGGAACTGCTGGAAGCTGATAACAAAGCCGCGGACGAGCGGATAGTAGGCAAATATGAGAAAGTAGGCTATGATGGGCAGCATCATCAAATAGACGGCCCGGTATTTCACGATCGCCTTCATGCGAGTCCACCACCTTGATTATCCATCGATCAGACCGTTCGCCTTCAGCTCTTCCCGCATTTTTTTGACCGCATCCGCCGCAGGCATTTGTCCCATAATCGCCTTGAACGAATATTCGTTGATGATCTTCTCGGCGTCCGCCCATCTCGGAGGCGTCAGTTCAAGCGAAGCGTACTTGGCGAGCAAATCCTGCGCTTCCTGAACGCCCGGCAGCTTGCCGAACGGCGGTTCCACGTTTTTGTTGTACCAGAACGGCACGCCGTGGTCCATCGCATGTTCTTTGCCCGTTTGCGTCAGCTCGTATTTGCCGTCCTGCTCCGTGTAATCGTGGTCCTTGATGCCGAGACTGCCGAGTATAATGCCGTCCTTGGAGTGCCACCATTCGATAAATTCGAAGGCCGTCTCCGGATTTTCCGCATTGACCGGAATGACCCATACGTCCGGGTCTCCGCGGCGCAGCATATGATTGCCGTCCGGACCGACGGCGCCCGGCAGCCCTTTTGCCTCGAATTCGGTATTCGGGTCCTGTTCCTTACGGGTATTGTTCAGCATGCCGACCCATGCGTCCCAGTACGTAATCATGCCGACCCGGTCGGTCAGGAACAGATCGCGCATTTTGCCGGTATCGTTCGTGGCGAAATTCGGATCGAGAATGCCTTCCTTGTACAATTTGGCCAACCATTCGTAAATCGGTATCGCGGCATCGGTCGAATACGGCACATCAAGCTTGCCGTCCTTCTCGACATAGCGTTGCTTCAGCCCGGCGGCGCTAAAAAATCCTTGCAGCTCGTACATGCCGGCGGTCGACAGGCCGTACGTATCCTTCTTGCCGTTGCCGTCGGGGTCCTGCTCGACGAATGCTTTGAGCACGGTGTAGTAATCATCCAGCGTCTTCGGCTCCGGCAGCCCCAGCTTCTTGAGCCAATCGTTGCGGACGATCGGCATCGTGCCGCCCTGATATTTGGTGAAGACGCCGTAAATTTCGCCGTCCTTCGTCTCGACCTGCGCCCATTCCTCGGACGGAATGACGTTCGGATCGCTGAGCGTCTCCGAGCCTTTCACCTTATCTGTCAGCGGCGTCAGAATGCCCTGCTCGATAAACGTGTTCATCTTCTCCTTGCTGATTTGCAGCAGATCGAATTTTTCTCCGGATGAAACCGCGGCGAGCAGCTTTTTGTCGTAATCCGAAGCCGGCTTTTCGAGCTTGACCGTAATGCCTGTCAGCCGCTCGATCTCTTTCTCGAACAAGCCGTTCTCTTCCGGCGTTTTACCGCCGATGACGCCCGCCATAATTTTGAGCGTCCGCGCTTCCGTCTTCTCTCCTCCTCCGTTGTCCGCGGTTCCTTCCGTCCCTTGCGTTCCTCCGCTCTTTCCGCCCGCGCAGCCGGCAATCATGGAGCCAAGCAGCGTCGCGGCCAATATGGCGTAAATCGCTTTACGTTTTTTTCGCATCGTGTATAACCCTCCCGAATCGGATAAATAGCCGGCCGGACTGGATGCCGGCGACTTTACAAAACCTAAATAAAGCGCTTTCACATGCGACGTTTGGGACCTGCCCGATCGTGCGGCAAACTCATACAAGCGATTTGCATGAGCTGCGCACGATGAGCTTCGTTTCGATCATTTTTTGCTGCGGCTCGTATTCCGCCATCATGTCCATCAGCAGGCTGGCCGCTTCGATGCCGAGCGTTTCCGCGTACAGCTCGACCGCGGTCAGCTGCGGCTCCATCTCCTGCGCAAGCGTCGCATCATTGTTCAGCGCAATGACCGAAAGCTCGTCAGGAATCGCGATACCCAGCTCTCTTGCCGCCCGGTAGACGCCGAGCGCCACCCGGTCGGTGTCGGTAATGACGGCCGTAAACGACAGTCGTCCCCACATTTCCCGCAGCGCCGAATACCCGTAAGCGGCGGCATTGCCGTAAGCCTCATGGGAATAATAGGCGATCCGGTCGTCGTCCAGCGCGAGTCCCCGTTCCGCGAACGCGCGTCTCAATCCCGCCGCCCGGTCCGAGGCGACGGTCATGTCGCGGATCGTGTTCAGAAACAGGACGGAGCGGTGGCCGAGGCCGAGCAGGTAGCGGCCGACTTCGCAAGCGAGCGCTTCATTGTCGTTATCCACATAGCTGAGCGACCGGTCGTCCGGGTCCGGACGGCCGACGAGAACGATCGGAATGCCCATCTGGCCGTATCGGTCGATTCTCGGGTCCGCCTTGCGCGGATTGAGTAAAATGACGCCGTCCACCGGATCCATCGAAAACGATGTCGGATCGTCATGCTCCGGCAGCGTGTCGAGCAGCACCCGATAGCCATGCTTCGCCAATTGCTTCATCACGCCGTTAATCATCTGGATCTCGAAGCCGCTTAAAGACATGTCGCGCGAGATCGGCATTTTCAGCCCCGCGATCATCGTCTTGCGCGTCGCCAGACTGCGCGCGACGTGATTCGGATAATAGCCGAGCTCCTTGGCAACGGCCAACACCCGTTCCGTCACCTCTTGACTGATCGGTCTTTTTTTGCTGAACACGCTCGATACGGTGCCTTTGGATACGCCCACCGCTTTGGCGACGTCGTCGATGGTGGCCATTTTATCCCCCCCTTTCGCTTTTGCAATTCATTAAAGCGGTTTAACGATCAATCAAAAAAGGTAACCGGTTACCTTGACCGGAAATTAGAAACGGCTTGCGCCGCCTGTTCATTAAACCGGTTTAATGATGTTTCTGCCCCCATTATAACGGAGCGGACGCATCCGATCAATCCTTATTATGTAAATTTGATGTTAAAAATTCGCAAATAGCTTTCGATTCGCCAAAAAGCAGCGCCGCGCCGCATCCGGACGAAGCCGGAACGACGCGGCGCGTGCCGCGAAATTCGGTTCGGCGAACCGCCTTCGCCTTGCAAGGCTTATCTGGCGGCCGCTTCTTTCGCCTGCCGTTTGACTCGGCGGCGGTTAATAAATTCGTATACGACCGGCACGATAATGAGCGTCAGCAGCGTCGAGCTCGTCAGGCCGCCGATGACGGTAATGCCAAGCCCTTTGGAAATGAGCGCGCCGGATTCGAAGCCGAATGCGAGCGGCAGGAGCGCGCCGACGGTGGCGATCGCCGTCATCAGAATCGGACGCAGCCGCGTGCCCGCCGCCTCCAGCAGCGCTTCGCGGACGCCAAGCCCTTCCTTCTCCTTCTGGATCACGCGGTCGATCAGAACGATCGCGTTCGTGACGACGATGCCGATCAGCATCAGCATGCCGATCATTGCCGTTACGCTGATCGTTTCCCCTGCGATCAACAGGCCGACCAGCGCCCCGATGACCGTAAACGGCAGCGAGAACAGAATCGTGAACGGCGTCAGGGCGCCGCCGAACGTAATGACGAGAATCAGGTAAACGATCGCGACAGCGGCCAGCATCGCCAGGCCGAGCTGGGTGAACGATTCGTTGATCTGCTCCGTCACGCCGCCCATCTCGACGGAAATGCCGCCCGGGAGATTCATTTCGTCCACGATCAACTGCACTTCCCGGGAGACGGCGCCGATATCTTTCACCTTCGCTTCCGCCGTTACTTCCGCATAGACGCGGTCATCGCGGCGGGTAATCGTGTTCGGCGATTCGCCTTCCTCGATCGTTGCGACGTCCTTGAGCGATACTTCTATGCCGAGCGGGGTTTGGATTTTGACGTTTTTCAGATCGTCCAGACCGGCATAAGTTCTTTCATCGGCTTTCGGGTAAACGTTCAGCTTCTTGCCGTCCTTCTCGATCGTCGTCAGTACGGGACGTTCCCGCTCCGGACTGAGCGCCATCGCAATATGGCCGGCAGTCAGCCCGTACTGGCTCAATTTCGCCTGATCGGCGACGACGCGGTACTGCCCGTACGCCTCGGACAGACTCGAGTCGACGTTGGCGAGCGATTCATTCTTTTTCAGACGCTCGACGATATCGGCGACGACCGGTTTCAACGTCTCCATGTCAGGGCCGTAGACGAGCAGGGAGAGGCTGTTGCCGCTAAGTCCGCCGCCGGCAAAGTCCATATTTTTCCACTCGCCCTCTCCGCCAAGCTCCTGCAGCAAGCTGACGACCCGGGCCGGTTCGTCGGCAAAATCGGGAAAATCCGGATCGTAATTCAGGTAGAACAGCGCTTGTTTGGATGCGCCAGGACTGAACGGATTTTGCCCGCCCACCGAATATTGCAGCGTCTCGACCCCTTCGCGCACGAGCAGCTTGGCCTCCGCGTCCAGCGCCAATTGCTCGACCTGATCCCGCGTTTCGCCGGGCGCCGGATTGTAGGTGATCATGAGCGATTTCTCCGCACCGCTGTCGATGAAGCTGGTGCCGACAACCGGTACGATGGAGAGGCTGGCGACGAGCAGCACGACGGCTGTGCCGAAGGCGATCGCTTTATGATCGAGCGACCATCGGAGCACGCTTTTGTACCAGCCCGCCAGCTTGCCTTGATGCCCGTCCTCGTCGTGCGCTTTCTGTTTTTTGCCCTGCAGCCCTTTGCGGAACAGCGAGTGGGCCAGCATCGGCACGACCGTGATGGCCACAAGCAGCGAAGCCAGCAAGGCAAAGACGATCGTCAGCGCGAACGGCATGAAAATTTCGCCGATCGGGCCGGACACGAGACCGAGCGGCAGGAAGACCGCGATCGTAACGATGGTCGAAGCCATAATCGGGACGAACATCTCCCGCGTCGCTTCCAGCATCAGCTCCTTGCCGCTCAGCTTCTCGCCGGGCAGCGACATGCGCCGGTAAATATTTTCGATGACGACGATCGAATCGTCCACCACCCGTCCGATCGCCACCGTCATGGCGCCCAATGTCATAATGTTGAGCGTAATGTCCAGCTGGTGGAGCGCAAGCAACGCGATCAGGATCGAAAGCGGAATCGAAACGACCGCGATGATCGTCGAGCGGAAGTTGCGCAAAAACAGCAGGATAATGATGATGGCGAACAAGGCGCCGAGCAGCGCTTTGCTCATCATCGTCTCGACCGACTCCTCGATCGGCTTGCCCTGATCGAAGACGGTAACGGCGGTCAGCCCGTCAATCTCTTCCGACAGCTTTTGCATCTCGTCCTTGACGAGGTTGACGACCGCGACCGTATTGGCGTCTGCGGCCTTCACGATCGCCAGTCCGATCGATTCTTCGCCATTCGTCCGCGAAATCGATTCGGCCTTGCCGACGACGCGGATATCGGCGATTTCGCTCAGCTTGACGGTCGGAATCGCGAGCCCGGCTCCCGCACCTCCCGGTGCGGCTGCTTGGCCGCCGGCCGGCATACCGGCCGCACCGGCCGCGCCTGCAGCACCGGCCGCGCCTGCAGCGCCGGATGGCGCCCCGGCGGCCGCTCCGGCCAAGCCTTGTCCGCCTTCCGCGCCGGGAACGATTCCTTGCGCGCCGCCTGTGGCTCCCTGGCCGGGGACTCCGGCCGCACCGGCTCCCGGCTGTCCTGCCATGCCGCCTTGCGCTTGCCCGGCAGCGCCGGAAGGAATGACCGGAATTTCGATGTTTTTTAGATCTTCCTCGGTGACGATGCTGCCGTCGACAAGCAGCGCCTTCTCCGTATTCCCGAATTCGAAGATGCCGAGCGGGGCCGATATGACCGAGCCTTGCACGATGCCTTTGACGACATCCTCGTTAAGCCCCAGCTCCTTCATCTTGTCGGCTTTGAATTCAAGCTCCGCCTCCTGCACATGCTGACCGGAAATTTGGACGTCGGCGACGCCTTCCAGCCCCTGGATGGCCGGCACGATCCGTTCCTCGACCGTACGGGTCAGCTCCTGCAAGCTTTGCTTGTCGTTCGAAACGCTGAGCGACAGCACCGGGAAGGCGTTCAGGCTGAGCCGTGAAATCGAAGGCTCGCCCGCTCCTTCCGGCAGTTGAACGGAAGCGAGCGCCTCGTCGACCTCGCGCTGCGCCTTTTCCATGTCCTTGTCATAATCGTACTCAATGATAATGGAAGAAGCATTTTCGAACGATTGCGATGAAACGACGGTGACGCCGTCAAGATTGCGCACCCGCTGCTCGATCGGCTCCGTCACGTTCGCCGCCACTTCTTCGGGCGCCGCGCCGGGGTAGACGGTCGTCACGTTGACGATCGGCACGGTAATGTCCGGCATCGTCTCCATCTTCATGTTCAATCCCGCGTACAGACCGGCAAAGGTGACGATAAACGTCATGATCCATAATGCAAATTTGTTGTTCAGCGAAAATCGGATAACGCTTTTCAATTCGGCTCCACTCCTTTATCTCTCGTCTATACTTTGAATCGGTAACCAACGCCCCATATCGTTTCAATATATTGGGGGTTGGACGGTTCCATTTCGATTTTTTCCCGCAATCGGCGGATATGGACGGTGACCGTGGCGATATCCCCGGCCAAATCCATCCCCCAGACCCGTTCGAACAGCTCGTGCTTCTCGAACACCCGATTCGGATGCGAAGCCATGTACAGCAGCAGATCGTACTCCTTGCCGGTCAGGGGCACTTCTTCACCGTTGACGGTCACTTTGCGCGCCGGCTTGTCGATCAGCAAACCGCGGATACTGATCCGTTCGCCTCCGGTCTTCTCGCCGGTCAGCCGCTCGTACCGGGACAGATGAGCCTTTACCCTGGCGACCAGCTCGCCGGGACTGAACGGCTTGGTCAAATAATCGTCTGCGCCGAGACCAAGTCCTCGAATTTTGTCGATTTCATCCTTTTTGGCCGAAACGAGAAGAATCGGAATATTGTTCCGCTGGCGGATTTGACGGCATATGTCGAAGCCGTCGATTCCCGGGAGCATGACGTCGAGCACAATCAAGTCGTATTCCGCCTGCAGCGCCCGCTTGAGCCCGGCGTCGCCTCTCGTCTCGATATCGGCTTCGAAGCCGTGGCTTTCCAGGTAGTCCCGTTCCAACTCCGCGATCGAACGATCGTCTTCAATGATCAGAATCCGTTTCATGACCTCCCCCTGTCTCTCCGGTTTTGCGCAACGTGAACGAAATGATGAGTCCGCCTTCCGGATGATTGGCCGCCGTCACCTTGCCGCCATGGCCTTCGACGATTTGCCTCACGATGGCCAGCCCCAGGCCGCTGCCCCCCGTATCCGGACTGCGTGAGCTGTCCGCGCGGAAAAAATGGTCGAACAGGTACGGCACCGCCTCTTCCGCAAGTCCGGGACCCGAGTCCCGGATATCGACGCGGGCGTATGCGCCCTCCTCGGTCAGCTCGATCTCGATGCGCTTATCGGCCCCGCTGTCCTGGGCGCCCATATACTTTCGGCTGTTATCCAGGATGTTGGCGAATACGCGGCTCAGTTTCTCCGGGTCCGCCATGACCGGGAGAGGTTTCCCGCGCTTCGGCGGGACGAGCACGATGCCTTCCCGTTCCAGATCGAAGCGCATTTCCTCCGTGATCTGCTTCACGTATCCGTTCAAATCGATGACCCGGAAATCGAACGGCACGGCGTGAAGATCGAGCTTGGAATACAGAAACAGTTCGTCGATCAGTCGGTCCATGTCGCTCGCTTTGTGATAGACGGTGCGCAAATATTTTTCCTGTTTTTCCGGCGTATTCGCGATGCCGTCCAAAATCCCCTCGACATAGCCTTTGATCGAGGTGATTGGCGTTTTCAAATCGTGCGAGATATGGGACAGCAGCAGTTTCCGGTTCTCCTCGTACTGCAGGCTCTGATCGATCGAATGTTTGAGCCGGCGCCGCATATGCTCGAACGCCTTGCCGACTTCGCCGATTTCATTCGGCAACGCCGCCGTCTCGATCGGCGTGTTCAGATCCCCCTCCGTCATCCGTTCGGCGGCGGCCTTCAGCTTGTCCAGCGACCGGATGATGCTCCTCGACATCCAATACGTCAGAATGGCGCTGGTCAGCGTAATGACCGCCAGACCGACGATGTTCAAAACATGAAGGATATAAACCGGCACAACGTCGATCCGGCGAAACAGCACCGCCACTCCCGCGCTTCCGTCCGGATAATCGTAAACCGCCCGGTCCACCCGGAACCGGTAACCCCCGAGCTTAACCTTCTGGGGCGGCTTATCGATGAAACGGTACCAGTTCTGCTCCGGGGACAGGTTCTGCAAATACGGCGATACGGCGGCTATTTTCCCGTCTTGAAAAAGGACAAGCCCGGCGAACAGCCCGGCAAGCCGCCGCTGCACGTCATCGAGGTACGTTTTGTCGCGGTACAGCTCGGTATCGCGGCGAAGTACGTAGTCCATCTCCCCGAACACGAGCGCCTGACGATATTCCAGCTCATTGGCCGACATGAACGCCTGGCGCCAATTCCCGTCGTTGACGACGAACAGCACGAAGAGCGACAGCGAGATCAGGAACAGAAACGGAACGATGACCATGGCCAGATACGAGACATACAGTTTTTTACGGATGGACATCGCATCATCCTCGCTATTGGTTGCGCAATATTTTTTATCATAAACGATAATTCTAACAAGATTGCTAACCGTTTCTTACAAAAGTATAAACGTATGAATCGGCCGGATACAACGAAGGGTTAGCGGCGGGCGGCCGTCCCGGAAGCGAGCAGGGAAACGGCGGCAATCGCCCCCGAGAATCCCCACAAGTAGGCGATCCAGAGCGCCAGATCGAGCCGGGGATGAAGCAGCAGCCTATCGGCGGCGGCTTCTTGCGCCAGCTGATAGCCGGCCATGACGAAAAGGAGCATGACGAGTCCGGCCGCTGTCTGCGCCAGCTTGCCGCGGCGCCGTCCCGTCAGCAGCGCGGCCGCCACGAACAACCCGAACAGTGTAGCGGAGAACGGGGTGACAAACCAGATGTTGACGGCCAGCGGGTCGATGGATGTCTCCAGCTTCCGCCACAGCAGCAACGCTGCGGAGGCTGCGCCGATCAGCGGAAAGACGGCGGGAGCAGCCGGGGCTGCCACTGCCGCGTCCGTCCTGCGGACGGATCTTCTCCGCCATTCGGACCAGCGGTATGTAAAATAAAAAAACGCAATCGCCGCCCCGAGCAGCGACAATCCGTATTGGAGCAAATGATAGACCGGTTCTCCCCCCGCCGCCTTGAAGCTCAAATAAGGAATGCGGGATACGAACCAGCCCGTACGGTGCGTCCAGCCGTCAAAAAACAGATGCGTCAGAAAGCCGACGTAGAGCGAAACGAGGAAGCCGACAATCTGCCGCGGAAACGAACGGCGGCGCCGCGGGTAGCGCGCAGCTTCCGCCGCTGCGAACCGGTCGATGCCGCCGATGGCCGGCAGCAGCGAAGGCAGCGCCGGCTTGATGACAAGATGGAACGCAAGCGCGAACGCGGCGGAAAGCGGTAAGCCGATGAGCGCGAAGCCCGCCGTCGAGTGGCCTATGGTGCCGACGGCCTGCAGGGCGACGAAGTATTCCATATCCGGCGCCATGCTGCCGAGAATAAGGCCCGTCACATTGAGACCGGGCGCAAGCTTGCGCAGCGGGGCGGCCAATGCGGCATGGGAGAAAGTGAACGGCATCGCGCGAGTCCCCCTAAGTCAAATTAGTCGAACGGCCGGAACCGGAAAGCCGGACTGCCGGGACCGAAGCCGGCTGCTTCCTCTGTCAATCCAGAGCTCCGAATTGCGAAAGCGGCCACAGCCGGAATACCGCCCGGCCTTCCAGGCTCGACAGCGCAACCGGTCCGAACTCGCGGCTGTCCATACTATGCTCCCGATTGTCGCCCATGACGAAAACATGGCCTTCAGGGACCGTATACGGAAGCTCCATGCCTAGCGGCAGCGTCCTTCCTTTCGCATAAGGTTCCTGCTGCGGAATGCCGTTCAGCACGAGCCTGCCGTCCTTGATCTCGATCGTGTCCCCGGCGACGGCAACGACCCGTTTCACAAGCCGCAGCTCGCTTTCCGGCCCGTTGATGATGACGATATCGCCGCGCTTCGGTTCCACGAACCGGTAGGACAGCTTGTCTTCGATCAGCCGCTGCCCGGCGACGAGCGTATCTTGCATCGAAACGTTCCGGACTACCGTTTGCGCCACCGCGTAATTTTGAATCAGCAGCGATGCGGCAACCGCGACGCCAAGCGTCAAGGCCCATTCCTTCAATTCCTTGCGCCACCGCGAGCGCTTGCCGGCTGCGGCGGGACGGCCCGGCGAGCGGTCCGATCGGCCACCGGGAAATGGATGCACAAGCCCTCTCCTCCTTGTACAAAATCGTACATGCGATATCCTTAATACGATTGAGCCGCCTGTAAAGTTCCAATTTCCGGATGTCTCCCTGTATCGGCCGAATACGGGAATTGCGGGGGAGTGACAATACGGGGACGGTGCGGTAGAGTAATAAAAGCGATCTCATTTCAATGGCCGAAGGAGTTCTGAAACGTTGAAAAAAACGACGATGTTCGATCACGTGTTGTTTATCGCGGTAACCGTAATCTATTGGATGAGTCTGTACGTCTACGTGCCGGTTTTATCGCTTTTTCTCGACGAGCGCGGGCTTTCGATGCAAATGATCGGACTGGTGCTCGGCAGCTACGGTTTCGTGCAAATTGTCGTGCGCTTTCCGCTCGGCATGCTTTCGGACAAAATCGGCCGGAGGAAGCCGTTCATTCTGATCGGCATGGCGACCGGCGCGGCGAGCTGCCTGCTGTTTCTTCTGCCCGGATGGCTCGGACCGCTGGCGGGCCGGTTGATGGCCGGTGTGTGCGCCTCCACCTGGGTCGCCTTTACGGTGCTGTACGCCTCCTATTTCACCGCTGCGGATGCGACGCGGGCGATGGGCCGCATCAGCTTTATGACCGCTTCGGGGCAGTTGATTGGGATGACGCTCAGCGGGGTGCTGGCTGACAGGTTCGACTGGGGTGCGGTGTTCGGCGCCGGCTTTGCGGCCGCCCTGATCGGATTGCTGCTGGCGGCTGCCATTCGGGAACCGCGGGAAAGAGCCGACCGGCCGGCCGTTTCATTCGCCAAGCTGGGCAGCGTCGTACGCAAGCCGCTGCTCGTCAAAGTGTCGCTCTTGTCCGTTATCGCGCACAGCATTCTGTTTATTACCATGTTCGGATTTACGCCGCTGAAAGCGGAACAGCTCGGAGCGGGCGGCCTGGAGCTGACGTACGTCGTTTTCGCGTTCATGATTCCGCATGCCTTCACGTCGCTGTTCAGTGCCAGATGGTTTGCGCCAAGGCTCGGCTCCTGGCAGACGGTGATGGCCGGCTTCGCTCTGAGCGCCCTGTTTACGGCGGCCATCGCCTTTTCGCCGTCCCTCGGCTGGCTGATGGCGACGCAGGCGCTGAACGGCTTCGCGCAAGGGCTCCATTTCCCGCTTCTGCTCGGCATGTCCATTCAGGAGGTGGAGCTGCCGGAACGGGCGACGGCAATGGGCTTTTATCAGGCGGTCTATTCGGTCGGCATGTTCGCCGGACCGTTTCTGGCCGGATGGCTGAACGACAGCTTCGGCCTGACGAGCGGCTTCTGGCTGGGCGCCGTTCTCGGAGCGGCGGCGGCGATGCTCGCCGCCCGCTGGAGCCGGCCGGGCTCAAGCGGCGCATCGGCCGAAATGAGCGCCGGATCGTAACCGGCAGCGTCGCGGCATGAGCGCCGGTCGCAGGCGGCATGCGGTGCGGTTAACCGCCTTCATGCGGCGAACTCGCGCTCGGAGTCGCGCAGGCGGCGCGGCTTGCGCGCCGGATTGCTGCCGGCAGCGGCGCGGCTTGCGCTTACAACCATCGGGCTATGAACCACAACAGGCCGAACCATGCCGCGGCGGCCAGCACCAGCAGCCCGTCGCGGCGGCCCGGCTTGAGCCGGAAGCCGAACGTCGGGCGCCTGACGACCGTCCCGTACCCTCTCCCCTCCAGCGCTTCCGCCACTTGATCGCCGAGCCGCAGCAGCGCGACCAGATACGGCAGGATGGCGGACCGCAGCATCCGCAGCGGCACCCGTCCCGGTCTGGAAGCGAATTTGCCGCGGGCGACAGCGATGCGCGAATATTTCCCCCATTCGGCCGCAAGCAGCGGGATGAATCGGAACATAAGCGCCACGGTCAGCGCGATGCGCTGAACGGGTATCCCGACCCGGCCGAGAAATCCGAACGTCTGCTCGAGCGCGCGCTGCATCCGCAGCGGCGTAACCAAGGCGGCCAGCGGAAGGCCGAGCACCATAATCGGCAGCAGACGTCCGAGCCGCAGCGCAGTCGCCGACACCGCGCCCCAGTCGACGCCGAAAGGCTGCGGCCGGATGCCGGCAATGAGCGCGACAATCGCCACGAGCAGCGCATAAGCGCGAATGGCGCCGATCCACGGGCGCAGCGTCGCGCGCAGCGGATAGAGTACGGCGACAGCGGTAAGCGACGCCGCCAGCAGTCCCGGCCAGCTTGACTGCATGAGCAGGCCGGCTGCGCCAAGCAGGTACGCGGCGATTAGCGCGCGCGGGTCGAACTGTTCCCATACCGAACCATGTACTACCGAACCAGGCGAACGGCTTCCGCGCCGTTTCAACTCCGTGGCGCCGCTCCCGGACCGGTCTGCGGCTTGCGGATCGGCGCCGGCCGCAGGCGATTCCGAAGCCGCCGCGGCCGCAGAGCGGTCCGCACGCGATTTCGCCCACTCCGCGGCCGGCATCGCCTCCCGGACGACGCCGCCGTCGATCTCGACGACCCGATCGGCGACCGGCAGCAGCGCGTCCGGATCGTGCGTCGCGATTATGGCGCCGCCGCCGGCAGCCTTATGCGCGGACAATACGGCGCGCAGCCGCGACACGCCTTCGGCGTCCAGGCCGGCCGTCGGCTCGTCCAGCAGCAGCCAGGCGGGACCGCAGGCGAGCAGGCAGGCGAGCGCCAGCCGGCGCTGCTGCCCCCCGCTTAGCGTCCACGGATCCCGCCCGGCCGTCTCCGGCGGCAATCCGACCGCCGCCAGCGCCGCCTTCGCCCGTTCCGCCGCTTCCGGCCCGTCCACTCCAGCGGCCCGCTGCGAATAGCGCAGCTCATCGGCCGCCGTGGCGCAAAACCATTGGGCATGCGCCCGCTGCGGCGCGATGCCGAGCTGCAGCAGCACGCTGCGGTTCGGTTTGCCCCGCCGCTTCCACAGCGGCTCCGCGCCCAGATCGATCCGGCCGGCGGCCGGTTCCCGCAGCCCGGCCAACGCTTCGAGCAGCGTCGATTTGCCCGCGCCGTTGCGGCCGATGAGCAGCGTAATTTCTCCGCCGGCAAGATGAAGCCGCCGGCAGTCGACGAGATCGCGTCCGGAACGTCCGTCCTCTGTTATCCGCAGCCCGCTGACGCTTAAGCCGCCGCCCGGCGCAAGGCGGGGTTTCGGCAGCATGCCGCCCTCCGGCCTCGCCATCCCATGCATCCTGTTCTCCCGGTTATCCGGCGCATCGCGCCAACCGATCCGGTCGATCGCCCCTTGCCCCGGCGAAGCTCCCCAAAAGCCGGCCAAATCGCCGTCATAGGCGATTCGGCCGGCTTGCATCGCCACGATGCGGTCACCCGGCCGCAGTTCGTCCAGCTTTTGCGTCGCCCATACGACCGTCGCTCCTCGTGCATGAAGACGGCGCACCGCCTCATGAACCGCCTGCGCCGAATCCGGGTCGAGCATGGCGGTCGGCTCGTCGAGCACGATGAAAGGCGACTGCTGGACAAGTCCGCCCGCGATCGCGGTCAACTGCTGCTGGCCGCCCGACAGTCGGTTCACATGCCGATGCATAACAGCCGCGAGCCCGACTTCGGACATGGCGCGTTCCGTCAGCGCCGGTATCCGCTCGCCCGGCACACCAATCCGTTCCATTGCCAGAAGCGCATCCTCGTACGGCGTCGCACCGACGATGGACGCCTCCGGATGCTGCATCACAATCGGCACCCGTCCCACAGTTCCGAACGTCTCCGGGTCCCGCTTCACCTTTCCTTCCACCTTCCCGCGCCAGCAGCCGGCCAGCAGCTTGGCCAACGTGCTCTTGCCGCTGCCGTTCGGTCCGATGAGATGCACCCATTCCCCTTTCCCGATGCGCAAATCCAATCCGCTCGCAATCGCCTTGCGTCCGCCTTCCGTACCGCCCGGCGCGTCCGGATAAACGGTCACGTCAGACAACTCTACTACCGTTTTCACCAAAAACTTTTCCTCCAACCTCTTCCGCATGAAGCGTTTCTATGGTAAAATCCAATTTGTTAACCTCATTATATCGTAATAGGTTAACAATTAAAATAGGGAAAAGGAGCTTTTGAATCGATGTTTCATGAAATTCGTCGTCTCGTATTTATCGCCTTATTTGCCGCATTGTTTATCGTGATGAGCGCCATCAAAATCGATCTTGGCTTTACGCCGGTTCCGATTACGCTGCAAAATTTGGCCGTCATGCTGGCCGGCGCCTTTCTCGGGGCCGGTCCGGGCTTTGCCAGCATCGCCATCGTCGTCGCGCTTACCGCAACAGGCTTGCCGCTCTTGCACGGACAGGGAGGCATTACGTATATCGCCGGACCTACCGGCGGCTTTATACTTATCTTTCCGGTTTGCGCGCTGCTGATCGGCTTCTTCGCCGCCCGGCTGCTGCGCAGCGAGAAGTTCGCCGGCAACCGGATCCTGCTTGCGATTGCGCTGTTTTTCGTCTTCGAGCTGTTCGGCTCGGCGCTCGCCTATATCGGCGGCGTCCCGTGGTTTATGAACGTCACCGGCTATTCGCTCGAGCGCGCGCTCGCCGCAAGCTGCTATCCGTTCCTGCCGGGCGATGCGATCAAGTCGCTGCTCGCGGCGATATTGACGGTTGCCCTTCGGCCTTATTTGCCGGCGGTACGCGGCTACGGCAACCGGCGCGCAACGGAATAACCGTCGGGCGAACCGCCTTCGCGGCGGAACGATTCGGCCGCCCGACAAACAACGACCGCCAGTCCCGGAGGGACTGGCGGTCGTACTGTTAGGGAAGCTTGTCCGTCATGCCGGCCCTTCCAGCCGAAGCGTTCAATCGCTGCAATCGGCGGGAGCGGCCTGTCTGTTGTCATTCTCCAGCTCCAGCTTCTCGCCGACCGTATCGCGAATGACCGAAACGACAAGCTGGAGCAAATAGTTGATATCCGATTGGCTCTGCTGAAATTCCGACACAATCGGAATGCTGTCGAGCTCGTCCTGCAGTTGCTCCATCTCGCGCTCGATTTTGGCAACCATTTTCTCGTTTTTGAACGTCGTCTCGAACGCGACGAGCTCCTTCTGCTTTTTCTTGATTTGGGCGATCAATCCCTGAACCCGTTCATTGGCCTGGATTTGCTTTTCCGCGCGGCGGAAATGCTGCACCTCTTCGGACGTGTAGATCAGTTCGGCAAGCTCTTTGGCTTTGGCCATAATATCCTCGCGAACGATCAAATCCCGGGTATGGTAAACCGGAATGGAGCAGCCTGCGGACCCGTGGCCGTGCCGATGCTCCTTCTCATGCGCCCTGCCCGGCGCCTCGCTTGATTGTGTCATCGTCATCTCTCCTCAAACTTTTCGCCAGAAAAGTTTTTTCGTCGGCAATTGGCTTGCAGCAATCGGCATCCGGCTTCAGGATACCGCGCCCTGTGCAAGCTCGACCGGCTCCGCTTTGATATACCACGTCTGCGGCTCCGTAACCCGCACATGAACGAATTGTCCGATCCATTCCTTCGGTCCTTCGAAATGGACGAGCTTGTTCGTTCTTGTCCGTCCCGACAGCATATTCGCCTTGTTTTTGCTTTCGCCTTCGACAAGCACTTCGACGATCTGCCCCTTCAGCCGCTCGTTGCTTTCACGGCTCAATTCGGCCATCAGATCGTTCAGCCGCTTCAGCCGCTCCTTCTTCGTCTCGGCCGAGACGTCGTCGGCCATTTCGGCTGCCGGCGTGCCCGCGCGGGGCGAATAAATAAAGGTGAAGGCGGAATCGAAGCGGACTTCGCGCACAAGCGAAAGCGTCTCTTCGAACTGCTCCTCGGTTTCACCCGGGAATCCGACGATAATATCGGTCGTCAGCACGACGTCGGGAATCGCGGCCCTGATTTTGCGCACAAGCTCCAGATACGATTCGCGCGTATATTTGCGGCTCATCTTTTTCAGAATGGCGGTGCTGCCGGACTGTACCGGCAAATGGATATGCTCCACCAGATTGCCGCGGCCGGCCAGCACTTCGATCAAGTGATCGTCGAAGTCGCGCGGATGGCTCGTCGTGAAGCGGACGCGCGGGATATCGATTTTCGAAATATCTTTCATCAGATCGCCGAAACGATAGTTGCGGTCCGTGAAATCTTTGCCGTATGCGTTGACGTTCTGGCCGAGCAGCGTAATTTCCTTGAAGCCTTGCCGGGCCAGCTCCCGCACCTCGGCGATGACGTCTTCCGGCAGCCGGCTCCGCTCCTTGCCCCGCGTATACGGCACGATGCAGTAGGTGCAAAATTTATCGCAGCCGTACATAATGTTGACCCAGGCGCGCATCCCTTCCCGTTTTTTCGGCAAGTTCTCGATAATGTCGCCTTCTTTCGACCACACTTCGACCACCATCTCCTTGCTGAAGATGGCGTTCATCAGCAGTTCCGGCAGGCGGTGAATGTTGTGCGTGCCGAAGATGAGGTCGACGAACGAATGCTTTTGCAAAATCCGGCTCACGACCGATTCTTCCTGCGACATGCAGCCGCAGACGCCGAGAATAAGCTCGGGCTTCTCTGTCTTGAGCGACTTCAGATGCCCGAGCTCGCCGAATACTTTGTCCTCCGCGTTTTCGCGGATCGCGCACGTATTGAGCAGGATGACGTCGGCCTCGCTACGGTCTTCCGTCGCCGTATAGCCCATCTGCTCGAACAGCCCTTTCATCACTTCGGTGTCATGCTCGTTCATCTGGCAG
This sequence comes from Paenibacillus cisolokensis, assembly GCF_050481165.1. Taxonomy (NCBI): domain Bacteria; kingdom Bacillati; phylum Bacillota; class Bacilli; order Caryophanales; family Paenibacillaceae; genus Paenibacillus; species Paenibacillus cisolokensis. The sequence goes on along the minus strand of NZ_JBCNFP010000073.1, from coordinate 103,453 downwards.
CCGTACGTATATATCAAATATTTCTTGTTCGTTCCGAGTGTGCGCAGCGCTTCCGGCACCGCATTGTCGTACAGCACTTTCACTTCTTCTTTGCCGCGCTGCTTTTCCTGACGATAATTGGGTTCGGATACGATATGAATATCGCGGCCGCCCAAGCGGATTTTTTTGCCATGCTCATCCTCGGAAATGACTTTGGCTCCCGAAAAATCGAAATATTTGCTGTAATCTTTCGTTTCTTTCGCCAACGTTGATCACTTCCCTCCGGTTGTATCCATCAAATTATAGCATGTTTTGCAGAAGGCCGCCACAAGGGTATTCCGAGGCATCGGGCCGGTCGCCGCTTACCCGATAATTTCGGCCGTATCGCCGCTTTGGACGCCAGCCGCGTTCGCTTCATCGGTATCGATGTGCATATCGAGAGCGAAATCCGGCGACACTCTGGCGATCACCTGCTCGAATACGAGTCCCCGTTCGCCGCCAACGCGCACCTTCAGCCTTTGCTTGTCGGCAATCCCCCACCGTTCGGCGTCGGTCGTATGAAAATGGATATGCCGCGCAGCGACGATGACGCCTTGTTCGATCGCCAGTTCGCCGGCTGGCCCTTTGATCGTGATCCCCGGCGTGCCCGCGATATCGCCGGATTCCCTGACGGGCGCGTCGATGCCGATCGCATACGCGTCGGTGCGCGATATTTCGAGCTGCGTCGCGCTGCGGGCCGGCCCCAGTATCCGCACTTTCGGGAACGAGCCTTTCGGGCCGACAACCTCCACCGTTTCATTGGCCGCAAACTGCCCAGGCTGCGATAGCGGCTTCATGACCGTCAGCTCGTAACCCGGGCCGAACAGCGCCTCCACATGCTCCCGCGAAAGATGAATATGCCTCGCCGATACGCCAACCGGTACAAGTTTTGCCATGAAAAGATCATCCTTTCGTTTGTCCCTGTAAAGTATACCCTATCGCCAGTATACGCCAAACATCTTCCGACAGCAAAAAAGCATGCGGCCGATTCGGCAGCATGCCCGGGCTTCTCCCGTTTATTTGAACTCGGCAAGCAGATTGTCGAACTGCTCGCGGGTAATATCGAGCGATTGCTTCGCCAACGCTTCCTGTGCGAATCCCGGGATGAGGTCCTCGTAACATTTGCGCGTTTTATCCTGATAGATCAGTCCGGTCAGCATCCCGTTCGTTTCCATAATTTTGTTCATCGCGGCAACCCGGTTGGTCGGATCGTAGTCCGGGAACTGATCCAGGTTGACGATGTTTTCCTTGAACCAGTCGTACGTGTTCACCTTGTTGAATGTTACGCAGGGGCTGAACACGTTAATGAACGAAAAGCCTTTATGCTTGATCGCCTCCTCGATCAGCAGCGTCAGCTGCTTCAGATCGCTGGAGAACGATTGCGCGACGAACGTCGCACCCGCGGACAGCGCGATTTCGAGCGGCGACAGCGACGTCTCGATCGAGCCTTCCGGCGTCGATTTCGTCTTGAAGCCTGCGGCGCTGCGCGGCGATGTCTGGCCTTTGGTCAAGCCGTAAATCTGGTTGTCCATTACGATATAGGTAATGTCCAGGTTGCGGCGAATCGCATGAACCGTATGTCCCATGCCGATAGCGAAGCCGTCGCCGTCGCCGCCGGAGGCGATAACCGTCAATTCCCGGTTGGCCAGCTTGACGCCCTGCGCGATCGGCAGCGCCCGGCCGTGAATGCCGTGGAAGCCGTAAGCGTTAATATAGCCGGAAATCCGTCCCGAACAGCCGATGCCGGATACGACAGCCAGTCCCTCGGGCTCCAAACCGACGTTGGCTGCCGCCCGCTGAATGGCCGCTTGCACGGAGAAATCGCCGCAGCCGGGACACCAGTTCGGCTTCACATTATTGCGAAACTCTTTGAATGTCGCCATCTTAGTTCAACTCCTTGCAAGCTTTGTACACTTCGGAAGGCAGGAACGGAGTCCCGTCATATTTCAAAATGCTGCGGATATTGTCGGCAAATCCGCAATGCAACTTGATTTGCGCAGCGAGCTGCGCCGTCGCGTTGTTCTCCAGGACGACGATCCGCTTGGCGCTCTTCAGATACGGCAGCAGCAAATCGGCCGGGAACGGATGGATCTGGCGCACGGTCACATGATTGCTCGTCACGCCGTCCGCTGCGAGCCGCCGTCTTGCCTCGTCGATCGTGCCTCCGGTCGAGCCCATGCCGATCATCAGCAGATCCGGCGCTTCATGAGGCGCGTCGACGCGGATCGCTTCGCGGATGTAGACGCCTTTCAGCTTTTTCAGCCGTTTGTCCATCATCTTCTGGCGGTTCTGCGCATTCTCCGACGGGCGGCCGACCTCATCGTGCTCGACGCCTGTCACGTGATGGAGGCCGTATTTCTCTCCCGGCAGCACGCGCGGCGAAACGCCGTCTTCCGTAAATTCATAGCGCTTGAACAGCTCGTTCGGCTCAAGCGGCGGCGCGTCCTTCACCAGTTTGCCGCGTTCGATCGGTATTTTCTCATAGTCCAGCATTTCACAGGACTGCTTGCCGAGCGACAGCTGCAAATCGGTCATGACGATGACCGGCACCTGATATTTCTCGGCCATATTGAACGCCTCGATCGTATCGTAGAAGCAGTCCTCGATCGAAGCCGGCGCGATAACCAGCTTCGGAATTTCACCGTGCGTGCCGTATACCATCGCGTTCAGATCGGATTGCTCCTGCTTGGTCGGCAAGCCGGTGGACGGACCGCCGCGCTGCGTGTCGACGATGACAAGCGGCGTTTCGGTCATGCCGGACAAGCCGATCGACTCCATCATGAGCGACAAGCCGGGGCCGGCGGAAGCCGTCATCGCCCGCACGCCGGCGTATCCCGCACCGATCGCCATCGTCGCGGCGGCGATTTCATCCTCCGTCTGAATCACGGTGCCGCCGAATTTCGGCAGCTTCTTAATCAAATATTCCATAATCTCGGAAGCAGGGGTAATCGGATAAGCGGACATAATTCGGCATCCTGCGACAATAGCGCCGAGCCCGATCGCTTCATTGCCGATCATAAACAATTTCTGGCGGCCGTCGGCCGGCTCGAGCCGGAACTCTTCCAAGGGACCTCCGGCAAGCTCGAGCACATACTCGGCGCCGCGCTTGACCGCCTCCACGTTTTTCTCGACGATGGCCGGTCCTTTCCGTCCGAACTCTTCCTCCACCGCCTTGTTGAATACTTCCAGCGGCAAGCCGAGAAGCGCCCACGATGCCCCGGAGGCGACCATGTTCTTCATCAACGAAGTGCCAAGCTCCTCGGCAATCGCCGTAATCGGCACGGCAAACAGCCGGGCGTCCACGCCATCCGGCAGCGTCGGATTGAATTTCGCATCGGCGACGACGACGCCGCCCGGACGCAGCTCGTGGCTGTTCAAATCGATGCTTTCCTGATCGAACGCGACGAGAATGTCCAGATCGTCCGAGATGGCCCGAATCGGCTTCGTGCTGATGCGAATTTTGTTATTCGTATGACCGCCTTTGATCCGGGAAGAAAAATGACGATATCCGTATAAATAGTATCCGAGCCGGTTCAGCGCCGTCGAAAAAATGCGGTCCGTACTTTCGACGCCCTCCCCTTGCTGACCCCCGATCTTCCAAGACAATTGACTGATCAAAATGCCCATCTCCTCTTTTTGATGAACGGTGATAGTTCGACAACAAGCTATTTGAATGAAAGCTATTCGATTGTCACATAAATTTTAAGATTGGTAACCGTAAAAAGCAAGGCGTAATCGGTTTTTTTAAGATAATTCTTTTCGATTGAATTGATACCGGAACGAGATGGAAGACCATAATGTCATGTCGCAGGCAGCATCGCCGTCAAATAACGGAGCGCATTGCCGCTGAAAAAACGTTCCGTCTGTTCCGCCGAATATCGCTTCAGAAGCGCTTCTTTCAATCTCCATACATCTTCCGGACTGCGCAAATCTTCCATATGGCGATCTATGCCGTCGAAGTCCGATCCGAGCATAATATGACGGTCGCCGCCGAGCGCGCAGACATGCTCGATATGGCGGAGCAGATCGTCCGTTGTGACGGGGGCCTCCGGTCGCACGAACCAGGGGACGAACGTCATGCCGATCCGCCCGTCGACCGCGATAATCGCCCGTATCTGATCGTCCGTCAAATTGCGCGGATGGTCGCATACGGAACGGGCATTGGAGTGCGAGGCGATAAACGGGCGGCCGGCCAGGTCGCACACGTCCCAAAAACCGGCTTCCGACAAATGGGAAACGTCGACGATAATGCCGAGCCGTTCGCACTCCCGGACAAACTCCTTCCCCTTGCCCGTCAGTCCTGCGCCGCGAGGCTCCATCACGCCGTCCGCGGCCCAGTTGGCGTGGTTCCAGGTAAGCCCGACCGCCCGCACGCCGAGCCGGTATAGGATGCGAAGCAGCGTCAGATCGCCGTCAAGCCGGTCCACGCCTTCCAGAGAAAGCAAGGCGCCGATCTGCCGTTCGCGTCCCGCCGCTTCCAGATCGGCGGCCGACCGGATCAGACGGATGCCGGGAATGGACAGCACTTTGCGGTAAAACAGGTCGATGCTGCGCCATACCGGCGTCATGCCGCCATGCTGCCGCTCCGGAATATAGACCGCAAATGTCTGAAGCAGGCTGCCCGCCGCCTTTAGACGAGGAAACGTCACGTCGAGCCCGTCCGATCCGGCGGCAAAATCGAGCCTGTCGTCGTCCAGAAGCTTGCACAGCACATCGCAATGAAAATCGATCATTTATCGTTCCTCCTGACGTTTATCCGGCATGATGCGCAAAAAAACCTGTTTACACCGGTCGTAAACAGGTTCTATTTCTTGCGCGAGCATTTCTGTATAGGCATCTTGGGTTATCGCGGTTCAACGATCAGCTTGATCGCTGTCCGATCTTCTCCGTCGATTACAATATCGGTAAAAGCCGGAATACAGATGAGATCCACCCCGCTGGGAGCGACAAAGCCCCGGGCGATCGCCACCGCCTTGATCGCCTGATTCAACGCACCAGCCCCGATCGCCTGCAATTCGGCAGCCCCGCGTTCCCGCAAAACGCCAGCCAGCGCGCCTGCTACGGAATTTGGGTTGGACTTTGCTGAAACTTTTAATACTTCCATGACAAGTACCTCCTCGGGAATGATGGATGGAATCCACTATTAAATCTTTATTCGAGAGAGGTCAAAAAATTCCTGCTGATTTCATCCGAGTTCGCAAAGTCTTTTGAATTATCTTACTTTTTAAAGAAAAAAAGAGTGGCCGATCAAGACATGATGAGCCACTCGTCCTCGGTCAGACGGATTTTTTCGATGGTGGTCGCCCGGCCGTTCGTCTCGTCCAATTCGGCGTACACACCGTGGAATTGCCATTTTCCTTCATCTACGACAAAACGGGCCGGAAGCTGGGTTTTGAATTTGGACAGCACCGCCGTTCGTTCCATGCCGAGCACCCCTTCGCGCGAACCGACCATTCCCGCATCGGTAATATAAGCGGTGCCCCCCGGCAAAATCGTCTCGTCGTTCGTTTGCACATGCGTATGCGTGCCGACGACGAGCGAAGCGCGGCCGTCCAGATGCCAGCCCATGGCGATTTTCTCCGACGTCGCCTCGGCATGAAAATCGACCAGCACGCATTTCGTTTCCTTGCGCACCCGTTCCAGTTGTTCGTCGGCTTCGCGGAACGGGCAATCGATCGGCGGCAAAAACGTTCTGCCCTGCAAGTTGACGATCGCCAGCTTTTTGCCGTTTGCGCGGATGATCGCGGAGCCTTGCCCCGGCGTTCCCGGCGGAAAATTGGCTGGACGAACGATGCGCGGTTCGTCGTCGATCCATTCGAAGATGTCCTTATTGTCCCAGGTATGATTTCCCATCGTAATGCCGTGTACGCCCCAGGTAAACAAATCTTTCGCGATCGAAGCGGTAATGCCGCGTCCGTGCGCCGCATTTTCGCCGTTTGCGATGACGATATGAGGATGATATTTGTCGATCAGCGCCGGCAGCACCTGTTTGACTGCGGCTCTGCCGACGCTTCCGACGATATCCCCGATAAACAGCAGCTTCATTGTTGTTTTCTCTTCCTCCGCTTATGTTCCGTCAGACGGGAAAAGTGGCTGACTTTCGCAGCCACTTTCCGCCGATTGTTATCCTGCTTTATTTCGCGTATTCCACAGCTCGCGTCTCCCGGATGACGGTAATTTTAATATGCCCCGGATAATCGAGCTCGTTTTCGATTTTCTTCGTTATATCGCGCGCGAGGCGGAACGCCTCGATGTCGTCGATCTTGTCCGGCTGCACCATGACGCGAACTTCCCTGCCGGCCTGTATCGCATAGGACTTCTCGACGCCTTCGAACGATTCGGAAATTTCCTCGAGCTTCTCCAGCCGCTTGATGTACGTCTCCAGCGTCTCTCTGCGTGCGCCCGGACGTGCCGCCGACAACGCATCCGCGGCGCCGACCAGCACGGCGATAACCGACGTCGCCTCGCAATCTCCGTGATGGGATGCGATACTGTTGATGACGACCGGATGCTCCTTGTATTTCTTGCCCAGTTCCACGCCGATTTCCACGTGGGAACCTTCTACTTCGTGATCAAGCGCTTTGCCGATATCGTGCAGCAGGCCGGCCCGTTTCGCCAGCGTAACGTCCTCGCCGAGCTCCGCTGCCATCAACCCGGTCAAATACGCAACTTCCATCGAATGCTTCAAAACGTTTTGGCCATAGCTTGTTCGATACTTCAGACGGCCCAATATCTTGATCAGATCCGGGTGCAATCCGTGCACGCCGACTTCGAACGTCGCCTGTTCCCCGTATTCGCGGATTCGTTCGTCCACTTCCTTGCGGGATTTCTCGACCATTTCTTCGATGCGCGCCGGATGGATACGTCCGTCTGCAACCAACTTCTCGAGAGCGGTTCGGGCAATTTCCCGACGAATCGGATCGAAGCCCGACAATATGACCGCTTCCGGCGTATCGTCGATAATCAAATCGATACCGGTCAATGTTTCCAAAGCGCGGATGTTGCGCCCCTCGCGTCCGATAATGCGGCCTTTCATTTCCTCGTTCGGCAGCGCCACGACCGATACGGTCGTCTCTGCCACATGATCCGCCGCGCAACGCTGGATCGCCAGAGAAATAATATCGCGCGCTTTCTTGTCGGCTTCTTCTTTCGCTTGTTGTTCGATCTCCTTAATCATTTGAGCCGATTCATGGCGCACTTCCTGCTCGACGTTGGACAGAATGATCTGCTTCGCTTCTTCCATCGTCAGTCCGGATATCCGCTCCAATTCACTAAGCTGCTGCTTGTAAATGGAGTCGATCTGCTCCTGGGTTTCCTCGATTCGTTTCTCCTTGTTGGCTACTTGTTCTTCTTTGCGTTCCAGTGCTTCTAATTTTTTATCCAGCGACTCCTCTTTTTGCAGCAAGCGTCTTTCCAGACGTTGAATTTCATTTCGTCGCTCGCGAATGTCTTTCTCTGCTTCGGTACGGAGTTTGTGGACTTCGTCTTTCGCTTCCAAGACCGTTTCTTTCTTCTGCGCTTCCGCTTCCTTCCTCGCATTTTCGATTATCTGGGAGGCGGCTTGCTCCGCGCTCGAAATTTTGGCCTCGGCAATCGACTTCCGAATAAAATAACCAATCCCAAAGAAAATCGCGCCAACAACGAGAACGATCAAGAGCCAAGCCCAATCAGGCATCTTGTTCACCTCCTCGTTGCCATTCACCAAGGCAAACGCTTGGGATGATATGGGGTTTTAAGCCGGGTTCCATACCGTTTTACATTTGCATAACTTACATTCATCGTTTCGAATCAATTTGTGGAAGTGAAATCGATTCAAAAGGCAGGAATACACATTCATTTTAGCTTTTGCGAAAATCAATTGTCAAGCCATGGCAAGTCGTCGTCCCCATCTTCGGCAGTCCGGCGCAGCGCTTCGCGCACGATATCGCCCGGAAATCCGCGGCGCAGCAAAAATTGGGCGAGCTTGCGGCGCCGCTCGCTCTGCTCGCCGCGCAGCGTCCGCCATTTTTTGACTGCCAGCGCAAGAGCGACTTCCAGTTCTTCGGCCGGATCGAGCGCATCCGCCGCTTCCGCCGCCGTCTCGCCCTTCACGCCCCGCTGCCGCAATTCCTGCACAATCAGGCGCCGTCCTTTGCCCGCGCTCCGCAGCCGCTGGCCGGCGAACAGGCCGGCATAGTCGCGGTCGTCCACCAGCCGTTCCCGTTCGAGCCTGTCGAGCGTCAGCGCGACATCTCCGGCTTCCATCCCTTTGCGCAGCAAATAGCGCTCGACTTCTTTGCGCGTGCGGGGTTTGACGCCCAAATAGACGAGAGCGGCCATGTAGCAGCGGTATTTGTCGTCTTCGCCGCGAATTTCGTCCAGGACGGCGGGATCGACCGTCTGGCCTTTCAACAGACGGTAGCGGACCATAATGTCTTCATGGACCGACAATGCCGCCTCGTCGGCGCCGTCGATATAAATATGGTAGCGGCGACGCTCTTTGCGGTCCTGCTTGACCGCGGTAATGACGGCGGGCCGCTCGTGTCCGCCGCGCCGTTCCTTCATTTCACGTCCCCCTTCGACTGCCGCTGCAAATTCGAAAGAGCACCCGCCAGAGGTGCTCCCGTTCCGAATAAACGTATAGATTCGATTCGCCCGTTATTCAAAATCGAGCTCGAACGCCTCTTCCTCTTCCTTCGTCGGATGCTGAGGCAGCGGGTCCGTGACGACAGCGTTCAGCTTATGCGCCTCGCGAATCTGGTTCTCGATCGTCGCGGCAATGTCCGGATGATCCTTCAAAAACTGCTTGGCGTTCTCGCGGCCTTGTCCGAGCCGTTCGCCGTTGAACGAGAACCAGGCGCCGCTCTTCTGCACGATGTCCATTTCCGTGCCCATGTCGATAATGCTGCCTTCCTTCGAGATGCCTTCGCCGTACATAATGTCGATATCGGCTTGTCTGAAGGGCGGCGCAACCTTGTTCTTCACGACTTTAATGCGGGTCCGGTTGCCGACGACGTCGTTGCCCTGCTTGATCGATTCCACGCGGCGCACGTCAAGCCGGACGCTGGAATAAAACTTCAGCGCGCGTCCGCCGGGCGTCGTCTCCGGATTGCCGAACATGACGCCGACCTTCTCGCGAAGCTGATTGATGAAGATCGCAATCGTCTTGGACTTGCTGATCGCGCCGGACAGCTTCCGCAACGCCTGCGACATCAGGCGCGCCTGCAGCCCGACATGCGAATCGCCCATCTCTCCTTCGATCTCCGCTTTCGGCACGAGCGCCGCCACAGAGTCGATAATAATGATATCGACCGCGCCGCTGCGGACAAGCGCTTCAGCAATTTCAAGCGCCTGCTCCCCGGTATCCGGCTGGGAAAGCAGCAGTTCGTCGATATTGACGCCGAGCTTGCTGGCGTAAAGCGGGTCGAGCGCATGCTCCGCATCGATGAAGGCGGCTTGTCCGCCGATCCGCTGCACTTCTGCAATGGCGTGCAGCGCCACTGTCGTCTTGCCGGACGATTCCGGTCCGTATACTTCAATAATCCGGCCTCTCGGGTATCCTCCGATTCCGAGGGCGATATCTAAAGCAAGGGAACCGCTGGATACGGTTTCCACTTGCAGTTGCGCACTTTCCCCCAACTTCATGATGGAGCCTTTACCGAATTGCTTCTCGATCTGACGAAGCGCCATTTCCAACGCAGCACGACGATCTGACAACCAACTCACATCCTTCACTGTTTATAATGTTATGATACTCTTTTTTACCACGGTTGCCAAGCATTTTTTCGAACATACATTCGGTTTTTTTGCGGAAGCGACGGCGGACGACAAAAAAGAACCGCAGCAAATGATACATCTGCCACGGTTCTTCCGTCAACTAAGGACAATTATAGACGCAATATGACGCAAAGACAAGGCTCAGATGTGACGGAAATGTGGCAATCTTCAACGCCGTTCGGGTTTAACCGCCCGCGTCCGCCTTGATCGCCTGCCATAGCCGGTATAGCGCCGCCTTGACGACGCGCAGCCGGATCATGTCGCGGTTTCCGCTCATATGCGCCGTATGGACGACCGTTTCGCCGCCGCGCCGGGCGATCGCGAAGTAGACGAGCCCGACAGGCTTGCCTTCCGCTTCCTCCGGACCGGCGACGCCGGTCAGCGAAATGCCGAAATCGCTGTCCGTCCGCTCCCGCACCCGTTCCGCCATCATGGCCGCTGTCGACTCGCTTATCGCGCCCGGCGCCCCGGGACCTTCGAGCTGCGCCAGCGGAATGCCGAGCAGCGCGTGCTTCGTCGCGTTCGTATAAGAAACGACCCCGCCGGCGAACGCACCGCTGCTTCCCGGCACGCTCGTCAGCAGCTCGGCCAGCAGGCCGCCGCTCAAGCTTTCGGCCGACGAGACCCGCCGCCCCGAGCTGCGCAGCAGCTCGATGACCGCCGCCTCCAGCGGCCGTTCTTCCGTCGCATACAGATGGTCCCCGACGCGCGACTTGATCGCTTCCGTCATCCGGTCGAGCTTGCCGAGCGCTTCCGCGTCGGTCTTCGCTTTCGTCGAGATGCGGACCGCCACCTCGCCTTCCTTCGCATAGGTGGCGACGGTCGGATCCGTCTGCCCGTCGATCAGGTCGATCAGCGCCGCCTCCAGATTCGATTCGCCGATGCCCGCAAACATCAGTACCCGGGAGTGAAGCGGAGCAATCGCCCCCATTTGGGAACGGAGCCATTCCGTTCCCGGTCCGTCGAACATCGGCTTCATCTCCCGCGGCGGTCCCGGCAGCAGCATATAGCGCGTCCCGTCCGCCTCGAGCGCGACGCCGACCGCGAGACCGGCTTCATTGCCGAGCGGCTCTGCGCCCTCGATCATCAGCGCCTGCCTGCGGTTGCTCTCGACCATATGGGCGCCCCGGCTCGCAAACAACGCTTCGATCTTGGCCATGGAAGGTTCGTGCACCACAAGGCGCCGTCCCAAATAATCGGCCAGCACATCCTTCGTCAAATCGTCCTGGGTCGGTCCCAGACCGCCTGTCATCAGCACCAGATCGGCGCGCTTGCGGGCGTTTACGATCGCTTCGCGAAGCCGTCCGGCATTATCGCCGACTACAGTCTGAAAATAAACGTCGATGCCGAGGTTCGCGAGCCCGCGGGACAAATATTGCGCATTCGTGTTTACGATCTGGCCGAGCAGCAGCTCCGTGCCGACAGCAATGATCTCGGCTTTCATTCCATCTCTCCTCTGCCTTGGCGTTGTCATCGGTCCAACCGGTTCATTTGGAAAGGGAAATCAGGTTTTTGTTTTTTACGAAATAGTCGAAGCCGGAGTAAACGGTAATAAGCGCCGCCGCCCAGCTGGCGATAAGATCAAAACGAAAATCGAGGAAGGCAAAAGGGAAATTGTTCAGCAGCAGCGCGATAATCATCGTGATCTGCACGCCCGTCTTCCACTTTCCCCACTTGCTCGCCGCCAGAACGGTGCCTTCGAGCAGCGCGATTTGGCGCAGACCCGTTACCGCGAACTCGCGGCTTATAATGATGATGGCGATCCATGCGTCCAGCTTGTCCATCTCGACGAGCGAAATGAGTACGGCCGCGACGAGAAGCTTATCCGCAAGCGGATCGAGCAGCTTGCCGAGATTGGTAATGATTTTGTTCTTCCTGGCGATATATCCGTCCAGCCCATCCGTACTTGCCGCGATAATAAAAATGAGCGCCGCTACGATCTGATTGACCGTGATGGAATAATCCTCGAATTTCAACGAGCCGAGATTCAGATTGATGAGAAGGAAAAACATAATAATCGGCACCAGAAATATTCTCGCCAGCGTAATCTTGTTGGCCAGATTCAAGCGATTCCCTCCCCGGACAAATCGAACTCGTAGGCGTGGGTAATGCGCACTTTCTGAATTTCGCCGATGCCCGCCGTACAGCCCGTGATGAACACTTCGCCGTCGATTTCCGGCGCATCGTACGGAGAGCGGCCGACATAGACGTCGCTTCTGCCGTCATAGCGCTCCACGAGCACATCGATCGTTTTCCCGATATATTTGCTGCTGTTTTCGCGCGACACTTCGCGCTGGATCTCCATCAAGGTATTGGCCCGCCATTGTTTGACTTCGTCCGGCACGTGATCGGGCAGTCGTACCGCGGGCGTATCTTCTTCGGCGGAATAAGTAAAGACGCCCAGCCGGTCGAACTTTATTTCACGCACGAAATCGCACAGCCGCTGGAACTGCTCGTCGGTTTCGCCGGGGAAGCCGACGATGATGCTCGTACGCAGGGCGACGTCGGGAATGCGGGCGCGGATTTTGCTGATCAGCTCGCGGACGTCGCGCTGCCGGCCGGGCCGTCTCATCCGCTTCAATATAAGATCCTCGCTGTGCTGAAGCGGCATATCGATATAATTGCACACCTTCGGGTTCGAGGCGATCGTTTCGATCAGCTCATCCGTAAAAAATCCGGGGTAGGCGTAATGAAGCCTGATCCAGGCAATGCCTTCCACCTCGCTCACCCGGTTCAGCAGCTCCGGCAGCATAAACCGGTTGTACAGGTCGGTTCCGTAATTGGTCGAATCCTGCGCGATCAGGCTGACTTCCTTGACGCCCTGGGCGGCCAGACCCCGCACTTCTTCGACAATCGACTCGATCGACCGGCTGCGGAATTTGCCTCTCATGAGCGGAATGCTGCAGAAAGTGCAAGCATTGTCGCAGCCTTCGGCGATTTTGACGTAAGCCGTGTACCGGGGCGTCGTCACCTTGCGGGGCAGCTTCCGGTCGTAATCGAAAGCCGGATGCCCGACGCGCACCGGCTTCTTGCCGCGCAGCGCTTCGTCGACAATAGTATTAATATGATGAAAATCGCCGGTGCCGACGATGCCGTCGATTTCCGGCATCTCCGTCATCAGCTGCTCCTTGTACCGTTGCGTGAGGCAGCCGGATACGATAAGCGCCTTCAAATTGGCCGTTTCCTTCAGTTCCGCCAGATCGAGAATGGTGTTGACCGATTCTTCCTTGGCCGCGTCGATGAAACCGCATGTATTGACAATAATGACTGTGGCATCCTCCGCCTCCTCCACGAGCCGATAGCCGCGCTCATGAATAAGACCGGACATAATCTCGGAATCCACCAGATTTTTCTCGCATCCAAGCGTTACAATTTTTACACGTTCCGTCACTTTCGCAATCCCCCAGATCTCAACCGAAAAACTGTATGATCAAGTATAATATATGCCCATAAGCGTGTCAAAAACGCAAATAGTCCCGCTATTCGTTCCGGCAGCGGAACGGCGGGACGCTTTCCGAATTAACGGTAGTTCGTAAATTGCAGCTCCAGCGGCAGATCCGCCTCTTTAAGCAGCCGCATGACGGCCTGCAGATCGTCGCGGCTCTTGCCGCTGACGCGAATCTGATCGCCCTGGATCTGGCTTTTCACTTTCAGCTTCGAGTCTCGAATGAGCGTATTGATCTTCTTGGCGACATCCTGTTCGATTCCTTGACGGAGCCTGATGCGCTGCCGGACCGTGCCGCCCGCCGCCGGCTCGATTTTGCCGTAATCGAGATTTTTCACCGGCACGCCGCGTTTGGCCATCTTGGACAGCAATATATCGAGTACGCTCCGCAGCTTGTAATCGTCGTCCGATACGACGACCAGCTCTTCCTTTTCCAGCGTAATGGAGCTCTTGCTCCCCTTGAAGTCGAAGCGCGTCTCGATTTCACGCTCCGTCTGCCGAATCGCGTTTTCCAATTCCTGCATATCCACTTTGGACACAATGTCGAACGAATTTTCCGATGCCATGAATCGGTTTCCTCTCCTCTTTACCGCTCCGTCACGATCAGCCGAACGCCGCTTATCGGCCCTCTCCGCCCGTACCGGATTGGCCGGTCTCATTCGCAGCGGAGCCGTCTTCGATCGGATGGAATATTATTTTTTTCGAATTCGGCCGATTGCCGTCATCGACGACGATATCATCGATTTTGATTTCCACATTGTCGGCCCGTCCCACGTTTACGTACAGCGGCTTATCCAAATCGTAGGTGAGCGTATTGTCCGGGTCAACCGTTTTCGAAATGCGCGCCTTTCCGCCTTTGCGCTCTTCCCGGACTTCTATCCAGCTTTGGCCGTTCGTCACCACGATTTCCAGCTTGTGGTCGCCAGCCGGCGCGACATCGTAATGGTCGATGTTGCCTTCCTTCTCTCTGAACGTCACCGTGGTCGCCGGCTTCTCCGGTTCGGTCTCCGGTTCGGCCGTTTCGCCGGTTCCTTGCGTGTCCGTTCCCGTGCCCTGGCCTTCGCCGGCCGACTGGTCCGTACCGTTGTCGGACGGCGGTTTCACCTCGTCGGTGATCGACGTATTGTTGTCCGCCGTTTTCGGCGGCGGGCTGTCTTTGCGAATTGCGAACACATATACCAGAATCAAAATTAAAATAAGAAAGGACCACATCAGAACGGAAAATCCGACTTTGCCGAAACGTTCCGAACGCTGCGACGGCTGCGAACGGCGCGGCGGTCTTGCGGCGATCGACGGCTCGGTTTCCGTCTCCAGCGATGCCGAAGGAATTTCCTTTCCGTATTGGGACAAAATTTGATCGGCGTCCAAACCGACGGCCTCGCAATAATTTTTCACGAAGGCTCTTACATAGAAATTACCGGGAAGGACGTTGTAATTGCCTTCTTCGATCGCTTCCAGGTAACGTTTTCTGATTTTTGTGCTGTCCTGCACGTCGTCGAGCGTCAAGCCGCGTTCCAGACGGGCTCGGCGCAATTCGGCTCCCAGTTCGGACACGGTGCGCACCTCCTCCGGTCATTCATCGTGAATGGCGATATACCGTTAAAAATCGTTCAATCCCGAAGTGATCGAATCGTAACTGATCTCTTCTTCGGGCGTATTGCGAAGTTCGATAATCGTTGTAAAATGGCTGTAATCATAATGCGATTCCTTGACGAAAATATCCGGATGTTCGATAACTTTGGTCGCGGGCATAGCCATTATTTCTTGAAGCAGCGCATAATGCCGCTCATTCGCACGCATCGTGCTGACGATGCCGTCAATAATAAAAATGTTGTTCGGGTTCATTTCGTCGCCCGACAGCTGGCTGCGGACCGTTTGCCGCAACAAGGTGGAAGAAACGAACGTCCATCGCTTGTTGGAGCATACGCTGCCGGCAATAATCGATTCGGTCTTGCCGACGCGCGGCATTCCCCTGAGACCGATTACCTGATGGCCGTCACGCTTGAACAGCTCGCCCAAGAAATCGACCAGCAGGCCAAGCTCGTCCCGGGTGAAACGAAACGTCTTGCGGTCATCCGAATCCCGCTCGATATATCGGCCGTGACGAACGGCCAACCGATCGACCAGCGTCGGCGGCCGCAATTTGTTCAGTGTTATATTATCCACTTTTTGCAGCAGTTTGCCAAGCAGCTCGATTTTCATTTCGTCGTCGGTTTGCAGCAGCATGCCGCGCGTGCGGTCCTCAACGCCGTTGATCGTCAAAATATTCACTTCGAGCATGCCGAGCAGCGAGGCGATGTCCCCAAGCAATCCCGGACGGTTTTTATGTATTTTGTATTCCATGTACCATTGTTTATACTCCATGCGAACACCACCGTTGCGTAAAATCGAGCCTGGCAGCCGGAAATCATCAACTTCAATAATGAAAATTCAACAAAATTCGTCAAAATCCTTCTTTATTATAAAAGTCATTGCAGAAAAGCCCCCTGTTCGGGAGCTTTCGCTGCCTTGTTTCGAATGACTTATAAAGCCCGATAAAAAATCCGGTTCGTATGGCTTACGAATTGGAAACGAGTTTCACCATCAGACGGGCAAGCGTACGGCGTTCCTCATCGTTGCCGGCATCCCAAAGCTCCTTCAGCAAACGTTCCTCGCCGTTTTTGGGATCGACTTTTTCATCGAGGAACGAACCGATTTCGAACGCGAGATTGGAAATCGTATCTTCGGACAGCCCCGCTTGCTTCCCTTGCGCGACACGATCGGCCAAAAATTGTTTCCATGTTTCGAAATTGGTAAGAACTGTTGACACTTCTTTCGCCTCCTTCGATTGTTGAAGATCAAAATCGTCAACAGTCGTATTTTGTGCGAGGCGCATACAGATTATTCGACGCATCGGCCAGTCAATTTGTTGCAGCCGCGAATGGCGCTAGGTGATCCAGCCCCCGTTCGGACTAATAATTTGGCCGGTAATATATCCGGATTCAGGCAAAGCGAGGAAGTATACCAGCGAAGCGATTTCGTCCGGCCTGGCGAGCCGTCCCGCCGGAATTTCCTGCTCGAGCGCCGCCCGTTCCTCGTGATTCAGATGGTCGAGCATGGCCGTGTCCACCGCCCCCGGAGCGACCGCATTGACGGTGACGCCCGACGGGGCGAGCTCTTTGGCCAGCGCCTTGGTGAACGCGTTAACGCCGCCTTTCGCCGTGGAATACAGCACTTCACACGAAGCGCCGGACATGCCCCAGACGGACGAAATATTGATGATTCTGCCGAAACGCTGGCGAATCATCGCCGGCACGAACAACTGCGTGCATAAAAACATGCCTTTCAGGTTAACCGCCATTACGTCGTCCCAGGTGCTCTCCTCGACATCGGAAAGCAAGCCGTAATGGGCAATGCCGGCATTGTTGACGACGATGTCCGGCATCATCCCGTGCTGCTCCAGCTTGTCGCGCATGCGCGCCAACTGCTCCTTCGAGCGCACATCGGCCGCGGCGGTGAGCACCTTGACCCCGGATTCCATGCAGAAGCGGGCGGTCTCGGCGGCCGCCTCATGGGACTGCAAATAATGGATGACGACGTTCACGCCTTCCGCGGCAAAGCGCTGCGCAATGGCAGCGCCGATCCCGCGGCTTCCCCCGGTAATCAGCGCCGTCATCTCGCTCAACGTTTTCATGGTCAGGACTTGGCGACGACGGACACGGCCAGCTGATTCCAGTCGAAATGCTCGCGCAGCCGTTCGTTCGCTTCTTCCAGCGTCGTCCGCTCGTACAGTGCAAGCTGCTCGAACAGGTCGCCGTCGCGAAAGCGATAGCGCGTAAACTCGCCTGCGATCGCCTCGGGGGAATTCAGCATGCGCAAATAACCGCCGATTTTTTTCCGTTTCGCCCGCTCGAAAGAAGTTTTCGGCAAGCCGTCGGCAAGCGCCCGGTCGACGGCCTCCCGGAATCTGTCGAGCAGCGCGTCGGGATCCGGCGTATCTCCGCCTATGACGGAGAACGCGTAATCCGGAGCGGAATTGTATTCGTGACCGAAAGAATCGGAAATGAGATTGTCGTCGTACAAGCTTTGGTAAAGCGGGGAACTCGGGCCGATCAGCGACTCGAGCATCAGCTTCGTGGCGGCTTCCCTGCGTTGCAGCTCGCGTCCGGTGAAGCCGGTCCGCTTTTCCTTGAAGCCGAACATGCATTTCGGCAGCGAAACCGGAAGAACGGCTTTCGTCTTCGGCTTTTTGACCGATTCCGGCTCCGCATCGAAGAAACGGCGGATTTCCTCCTGCGGAGGAAACGATTTTCGCGACTGGTTGTCACGCACAAGCCCGAAGATGCGCTCTGCGTCCACGCCGCCCACGACAAAGAGCATCATGTTGCTCGGATGGTAAAACGTCTCATAGCAGCGGTACAGCGTCTCCTTGTCGATCTGCCGGATCGATTCGACGGTGCCCGCGATGTCGATATGAATCGGGTGGTTGTGGTACATCGCATCGATCAGACCGAAATAGACCCGCCAGTCCGCGTTGTCGCGATACATATTGATTTCCTGCTCGATAATGCCTTTTTCCTTCTCCACATTCTCGTCCGTAAAATACGGATGCTGCACGAAATCGAGCAATGTGACGAGATTTTTCTCGATTTGCTCCGTTGCGGAGAACAAGTACACCGTCCGGTCGAAGCTTGTGAACGCATTGGCCGACGCACCTTGCGAAGCGAACGTCGCGAAGATGTCGCCGGTCGGCTCCTCGAACATTTTATGCTCGAGAAAGTGGGCAATGCCGTCCGGCACTTCGATCGGCGGCCGGTCGCCGACGGCAAACCGGTTGTCGATGGAGCCGTAGCGGGTCGAGAAGGTGGCGTACGTTTTCCGGAACCCTTCCTTAGGCAATACAATGACTTCCAGTCCGTTCGGCAGCACTTCCCGGTACAACGTCTCGCGAACGTCGGAATATACGAGCCGCTCCATACGCTATTCCTCCTTGCCGTCCCGCAAAAAATAGATCGTGTCGAGCATGACGCGCTCCGCCACTTTGACGATATCCGCTTCCGTAACCGCCTGAACCCGGCCGAGCAGTTCGTCCGGCGAACGCTCCTTGCCGGACAATACCGCATTGAAGTCGTAGGCGATCTGCTCGTAGGCGGAATCCTGCAGCTCGCGCAGATGGTTGGCGAGCATCGCCTTCGTCTGGCTCATCTCGAGCTCCGACAGCTTGCCGGACCGCATGCTGTCCAGCTGTTCTTTAATAATTTGAACGGCCTTGTCGTAATTGCCGATCTCGATGCCCGATTGAATCGTCATCAATCCTTTATGCCCGTCAAGCCGGGAAGCCGCGTAATAGGCGAGGCTCGCCCGTTCCCGCACATTCATGAACAGCTTGGAATGCGGATATCCGCCCAATATGCCGTTGTACATAAGCAGCGCGGGATACCGGTCGTCGCCGTAATCGATCCGGGTGCGCAGCCCCATATTGAGCTTGCCCTGGCTGACATCCATCCGCTCGATGACAACTTTGACCTCTCCCGCCTCGCGGGTGACGTCCGGACGCTCGTAGGAAGCCGGCTGTCCGGCGGAAAGCTTGAACGATTCGGTCACGAGCCGCGCGACCTCCTCCATGGACGTGTCCCCGACGACGTACAGGTCGAAGGCCGCCCGTTCGAGCCAGTCGCGATAAGAAGCGTAGAGCGATTCCGGCGTGATGGCGCCGATCGCGTCGAGCTGCCCGAGCGGATGAAGCCGGTACGGCTCTTCGGCGCACATCACCTCGATGCATCGTTCGGCCGCATAGCGGATTTTATCGTTCACAATCGCTTCCAGCCGCTTGCGCACCGTCGTTTTTTCGGCTTCCACGTATTTGCTGCGGAAAACCCCGCCCTCCAGAGCCGGTTCGGTCAGCACTTCCCCGAGCAACCGCATCGCGGCTTCAAGCAGCGAACGATCGGACGATACGAACTGGTCGTTGATGACGTCCATCCGGAACTGGACGATTTGCGAATCGCCTCTTTTGTATACGTCGAATCCGAAGCCGGCTCCGTACATGTCGTCCAGCCGTTTCCGGAACGCGATCGTTTCGGGCGTGGAGGCGGTGCCGCGGCGCAATACGAACGGAGTCAACGCTGTCGCCGTTACAGTCGATTCGGATAGAGGCACTCCGGCGAACAGCGAAATGGCGAACGTCTTAAACCGTTTGGTCGGCATAACATGAAGACGCAAACGGCCTATCGATCCTCTCTCAAAACGGTCCACGGTCACGCCCCAAGCTCCTTCCGTTGCGATCTACAAAGTCAATCATATTCCTAAAGACCGCTGCCTATAACCAATTATTCCTTTTCATTGTAACCGATCCGAAACAGAAGAAGCAACCCGCATCGCCGAATGCAAGGGCTGCTTCTGTCAAGTTTTATTACATGCAGAATATATGCTTGCCGATTGTCTTCACCTGCGGACGCGTCCAGATCCAGGCCGACGTTGCCGTTTCGGGATTGAAATAGTACAGGCAGCCGTTCGTCGGGTCCCAACCGCCGATCGCATCCATGACCGCTTTTCTCGCCGTCTCGTTCGGCGTCAGCCAGATTTGGCCGTCGGCCACGGCCGTGAAGGCGCGGGGCTCGAAGATGACGCCGGAGATCGTATTCGGAAAGCTCGGCGACCGAAGCCGGTTCAGGATGACGGCGGCTACCGCCACCTGGCCTTCATAAGGCTCTCCCCGCGCTTCCCCATATACGGCGTTGGCCATCAGCTTGATGTCGTTCTCCGACAGGCCGAGCCTGTTCGATTTGGCCACTTCGGTATTGCCGGTGCTTGGTCTTGACGGCTGGGCGGCTCCCCCGCCCATCTCCTCCGCTGTCGGCTGCCAATTCTTCGTAGCCTCCCACAGCTTCAGCTTCGTCTTCGGCCCGACGATGCCGTCGGCCTTCATGCCGAACTTCCATTGAAACCATTTAACCGAGTTAAGCGTCTCGTAGCCGAAAATGCCGTCGATCTTGCCGTGAAAATATCCGAGAAATTTCAACCGTCCCTGCAGCTCGTACACATCTTTGCCGGTGGAACCGTACTTGACGATCGCGTTGCTGAACGTCTCGGCCGTTTTGCCCGTACCGTTCTGATAAACGTTATAGGCGCCGAACAACAACGCGACGATGACGGCCGTTATTACAATCAGTCGTATTCTCATGTTGGGATCTGCCTTTCTCATAGCTAGTTGTTGGACTGTAGCGCAATCTGTCCCTAGTATGAGAAAGGGCGCTCCCTTCTATGCACGTCATTTCCGCATTCGGCAATCTCCGGCTTTTCCGGGGGTCAGGAGCTGATGCGTCCGTGGTATTGCTCGGACGAAATGAGAACGTCGCGCGGCTTGCTTCCTTCGTACGGCCCGACGACTCCTTTCGCCTCCATCTGATCGATGAGCCGCGCCGCCCGCGTATAGCCGATCCGCATCCGCCGCTGCAGCAGCGAGACGGAAGCCTGCTTCGCTTCCAGCACGATCTGGACCGCCTGATCGTACAGCTCGTCCAGCATCTCGTCCTCATCGGCCGCGATTTCATCGGCTTCCGGAACGAGATCGTTGTTATATTCGGCCTCGCCCTGCGAGCGCACGTACGAAACGATGGCCTCCACCTCCTGGTCGGAGAGGAACGCTCCCTGGACGCGAATCGGCTTGGACATGCCGACCGGCAGGAACAGCATATCTCCTCTGCCGAGCAGCTTTTCCGCTCCCGCCATATCGAGAATCGTTCGCGAATCGACTTGCGACGATACGCCGAAAGCGATGCGGGACGGAATATTCGCCTTGATGACGCCCGTTATGACATCGACGGACGGCCGCTGCGTGGCGATGATGAGATGGATGCCGGCGGCGCGCGCCATTTGGGCCAGACGGCAGATCGAATCTTCCACGTCATTGGCCGCGACCATCATCAAATCGGCGAGCTCGTCCACGATGACGACGATATAGGGCAGCACGGCGGCAGGATTGTCGGCCATCAACGTATTGTAGCCCTCGATGTTGCGCGTGCCCGACTTGGAGAACAATTCGTAACGCTTCTCCATTTCGACGACGATTTTTTTCAGCGCGAGCGAGGCGCGCCGGGGATCGGTCACGACCGGAGCAAGCAGATGCGGAATGCCGTTGTAGACGTTCAGCTCGACCATCTTCGGATCGATCATCATAAACTTGACTTCGTCGGGCTTCGCCTTGTACAGGATGCTCGCGATAATGCCGTTGATGCATACCGATTTGCCGGAGCCGGTCGCCCCCGCCACGAGCAGATGGGGCATCTTGGCCAGATTGCCGACGATCGGCTGGCCGGAGATGTCCCGGCCGAACGCGATGGACAGCCTGGAAGGCGCGTTCAGAAACGCCGGCATTTCCATTACCTCGCGCATCGTGACGATGGACACTTCGGTATTGGGCACTTCGATGCCGATAGCGGATTTGCCCGGAATCGGCGCTTCCATCCGGATATCCTTCGCCGCCAGCGCAAGCGCGATGTCGTCGGTCAATCCGACGATCCGGCTCACCTTGACGCCGGTCGCCGGCTGCACCTCGTAACGGGTGACGGCGGGTCCCCGCACGACATCGAGCACCTTCGCGCGGACGCCGAAGCTTTCAAGCGTCGCTTCCAGCTTGCGCCGCGATTCGGCCGTATCCGCCGCATCGTTTCCTCTGCCGCTTCCGGTCGACCGGTTCAGCAGCGATATCGGCGGCAGCCGATACGGTTTTGCCGGAACCGGTGCGGCGGGCGCCCCTTCCGTCCCGCCGCCGCCGTCCGCATCGACGAGCGCCTCCGACAATTCCGCCGGACTGGGAGACTTGCCCGCGCCTTCCGGCATATCGGCGAACCGTTCGGCCGACTCGGTCGCGGACTCGACCGGCGGCCATTCCCGTTCCCAATCGGGAGCTGTTGTCGGCCGCCCTTTCTCGTCCTCTTCGTCCCACGGCGGTTCCTCATCCTCGTCGTCCCGGTCATGTTCGTCGGCGTGAAGCGCGTTCTCCCGCTCCTCTTCCTTCATCCAGGCAGATCGCCCGCCGGAATCGGAATATAGCGGATGCTCTTCCGTTCCGCTTTCCGCCGGCTCCTCTTCATCGCCCGAACGGTTCCGTTCTTTGCCGCCATCATTCAGGAACCATTGGAAAAACATCGCTCTTTTCTTCGGGCGCCGGACCTCGGCTTCCGGCGCGTATTGTTCGTCTTCCCCTTCGTTCTCTTCGTCGTCTTCCTCATCGTCCGGCAGGGAATGGACCGTATGTACCGGAGACGCCGCCTTTACATTGACGGCCGCCGGCGCAACCGGACGCCGCGTTTTCCGGCTCGCGGCGTATTTGGCCCTGAGCAGCGTATAGAGCCGCTGCAGCTTCTCTTTCCCGAGCTTCGCCATCTCCACGTAGGAGCGTCCCGTAATGAGCATGACGGAAATCGCAAACATGACGATCATGACGAATTTGGCGCCGAAATATCCGAACAATCCGAACAGGATCGAATATTGGATCGCACCTACATACCCGCCGCTGATCGCCTTTTGCATCATCGGCTCGTCGGGATTGCCGGCCCCGGACAAAAGCGCTCCGCGGATATCGTCTCCGAGTTGATTCAGGATGGTCGTCCAGGTGACTCCCTCGGCCCCCGCCAGCTTGGCATCGATTTCGGCGATGGAGCTGAACAGCGTCAGAGCGAGCACGAGCAGGACAAGCCCCGATTTCCGTTGCGACCAGCCTGTCGGCCAGCGCCGCTTGACCATTACCGCCAATCCGATGTAAATGCCTACAAGCGCCAATACAAAATAAAATTTGCCCAACACGAGACCGAACAGCTTGGATAGCGAGCGGCCGACTGTCGCTTCGCCCGACAGCGCGATGACGGAAATCGTGATGAGCAAAATGCCGTACACTTCGTATTTGAGACTGGTGCCCAGCGACGAACGCTTTCGTCTACGTTTAGCCAACGTTACTCACCTCTGGTACACCATTATACCACATGAGGAACAATGTTCCTATGATGTTCGCTTATTTGGCGTCCGGGGCGCTTCCGTAAGCGATTATCGACCCGGGCGACAGCTCCGGCTTCAAATAGTCGCTCAGCTCGCAGTCGAGCAGCCGCACAATTCGTCCCACGCCGGGCGCCACCGGCTCCACTTCGAGCAGCAGGCCTCCCGCCTTCACTTGCATAGTAGGCCGGCCGGGTCCGTTCACTCCGTCGAGCACGAGCTCGAGCGGCATCGTCGTATGCAGCGTCATGACACGATCCCTCCCGCGGGCGCGCTTGCGGCCCGCCGTTCCTCGATCCGCCGGTTCAGCTCCTTCAAGGCGTCGCCTACGCCGCCGACGGCGTCGATCAGCCCGATTTCAACCGCATCGGCTCCGATCACCGTCGTCCCGATGTCTCTTGTCAGTTCGCCGGTCTTGAACATCAATTCCTTGAACTTTTGTTCGGTGATGCGGGAATGGGCCGTCACGAAACGGACGACGCGCTCCTGCATTTTATCCAAATATTCGAACGTTTGGGGCACGCCGATAATAAGACCGTTCAGACGGATCGGATGGATCGTCATCGTCGCCGTCTCCGCAATGAGCGAATAGTTGCCCGCCACCGCAATCGGCACCCCGATGGAATGCCCGCCGCCGAGCACGAGCGTTACCGTCGGCTTGGACAGCGACGAAATCATTTCGGCAATGGCCAGCCCGGCTTCCACGTCCCCGCCTACGGTGTTGAGCACGATCAGAATGCCTTCGATTTTCGGGTTTTGCTCCGCCGCCACAAGCTGCGGAATGAGATGCTCGTATTTGGTCGTCTTGTTTTGGGGCGGGAGTACGAGATGCCCTTCCACCTGACCGATAATCGTCATGCAATAAATATTCGTTTCCGGCTGCGCCGGCGTCATCGTCTGCCCGAGCTGCTGGATCGTGTCGACCACCGGATTGCCTTTACCTCCCGGATCGGCCGCCGGCTGTTGTTCCGATTGCAGCGTCGTCCCGTATTCGTTCCTGCTCATGTTCATCCTCCTGCCGTTGAAAGTGAGTATGGACTGCTCGTCCTAGTATGGTAAGGAGGACCGGGTTTTAGTCCCGTACAAGCGGAAACGGTCCTTCCGCCCCGGCCGAATGCCGGCTGGCGGAAGGACCGCTTCCTGACTGCGGTTACACTTCCATAATAATGGGCAAAATCATCGGGCGGCGCCGCGTCTGCTCGTACAGAAAACGTCCGAGCGCCTCCTTGACGTTCGTCTTGAGCGAAGCCCATTCGTTGACATTGTCGTTCATCAGCTTGTTCAGCGTCGACGTGACGATGCGATTCGCTTCGTCAAGCAGTCCTTCCGACTCCCTTACATAGACGAAGCCGCGGGAAATAATGTCCGGACCGGACAAAATTTTGCCGTCCTGCTTGCTGAGCGTGACGACGATGACGAGAATGCCGTCCTGGGACAGCAGCTTGCGGTCCCGAAGCACGATGTTGCCGACGTCGCCGACGCCAAGTCCGTCGATCAGCACGTTGCCGGCAGGCACTTTGCCGCTTTTGCGCGCAACGCCGCCCTGGAATTCAACCGTGTCGCCGTTGTCGATAATGAAAATGTTGTCTTTCTCGATGCCGATCGATTCGCCCAGCTTGGCGTGATGATGCAGCATCCGGTATTCCCCGTGAATCGGGATGAAATATTTCGGACGAATCAGGTTCAGCATAAGCTTCAGTTCCTCTTGGCTGCCGTGACCGGAAACGTGTACACGCGATACGGAACCGGGTCCGTAAATCACGTTTGCGCCAAGCCGGAACAATTCGTCGACCGTTCTGCCGACGTAACGTTCGTTGCCGGGAATCGGCGTTGCGGCAATAATGACCGTATCCCCGGGCAAAATATCCACCTTGCGGTGCGTCGAGCGGGCCATGCGGGTGAGCGCCGACATCGGCTCGCCCTGACTGCCCGTGCAAAGCACGACGACGCGGTCCGCCGCCATCTTGTTCACTTCTTCGGGCTCGATCAGCATGCCTTCCGGAATGTTCAAATAGCCGAGCTCGGAAGCGATAGTGACGACATTGACCATGCTTCGGCCGACGACGGCGATTTTGCGGCGGGTCGCCATCGCGGCATTGAAGACTTGTTGAATGCGGTGCACGTTCGAAGCGAATGTCGCGATGACGATGCGCTGCGTCGCTTTGCGGAATATCGCTTCCAATTCGTTTCCGATATTGCTTTCCGACGGCGTAAAGCCCGGGCGTTCCGCATTCGTGCTGTCCGACAGCAGCGCGAGAACGCCGCGCTTGCCGATTTCCGCGATACGCTGAAGGTCGGCGAATTGATCGTTGACGGGCGTATGGTCGAACTTGAAGTCGCCCGTATGAACGACAATTCCTTCCGGCGTATCGAGGCAAACCCCGACAGAATCCGGAATGCTGTGATTCGTTTTGAAAAACGACGCGCGAATCGAGCCGAGCTGCACTTCCGAGTCGGCGTTGATCAGAATGCGCTTCGTTTCGCCGAGAAGACCGGCTTCCTTCAGCTTTCCTTCTACAAGTCCGAGCGTCAATTTCGTACCGTATACCGGAACGTTCAAATGTTTCAGCACGTACGGCAGTCCGCCGATATGATCCTCATGTCCGTGCGTAAGCAAAATTCCCCGTACTTTGTCTCGATTGTCGGTCAAGTACGTAATGTCCGGAATGACGATATCGATGCCAAGCATATCCTCTTCCGGGAATTTCAGGCCGGCATCGACGACGACGATATCGTTTCCATATTGTACGACGTACATATTTTTTCCGATTTCGCCAACGCCACCCAGCGCAAAAATAAGCAGCTTATCCTGGTTGTTCTTCTTTGACAAGTGTATCTATACCTCCTACAAATTTTCGAAGCCGCTGTGACTTCGCGAATGTGCCATGGTCCGTTGGCCGCCGCTCCAACTTATTCGATTTTCAAATAATTGCCGCACCAGTCACTTGACCCCATTATACATGATCGATTTAACCGAACACAAGTCGTCGCGATTTCAGCCGTGAAACCAGTGTCTCCGAAAAACAAAAAGCCGATGCCGATGGCACCGGTCGAGATAGGAATGAATGCCCGATATCATCTTGATACAAGCCGGCGGATAAACGCTTCCTCCGCCTCGCTCGCTAGCGTGAGCGGCAGACGGACGCCGCCGACGGGCATGCCCCGCAAGCTAAGCGCATACTTGACCGGAACCGGATTCGGAACCGGGTGCGGACATTCGAACAAACCTTTGAAAATCGGGTGCAGCTGCCGATGAAGACGCGCCGCCTCCGCAACCTCGCCTTTCAAATAGGCTTCAATCATCGTTTTCATTTCCGAGCCGACAATATGACTGGCCACGCTGACAATGCCGTGTGCGCCGATGCTGAGCGCCGGCAGCGTCACGCTGTCGTCGCCGCTGTACAGGCGGAAGCCTTCCGGAGCGCCCGCGATAATTTGCGTCATCTGATCGAGCGAAGCGCATTCCTTGACAGACGTCACATTCGGCAGCTGCGCCAGACGAAGCGTCGTCTCGGCGGTCAGCGATGCGCCGGTACGGCCTGGAACGTTGTACAGCATGATCGGCAGTCTGGTCGAATCGGCGATCGACTTGAAATGCTGATACATGCCTTCCTGACTCGGCTTGTTGTAATAGGGAACGACAAGCAGAATGCCGTCGACGCCGCAGCGCTCCGCTGCTTGGGTCAAATGGATGGAATGCTTCGTATTGTTGCTTCCCGTGCCGGCGATAATTTTGCACCGGCCGCCAGCTTTTTCCACCGCAAAGCGGAACAGCTCGATCTTCTCTTCGTCGGTCAGCGTCGGGGATTCTCCCGTCGTGCCGGACACAACCAGCGCGTCGCTCTTCTGCTCGTCGATCAAATATTGAATCAGTCGTTCCGTCGTCTCCCAATCGATTTCGCCGTTACGGTCGAACGGCGTCACCATTGCGGTGATCAATCTGCCAAAATCCATGCCGACTCCTCCTAGTCGTTCCATAGCCCGAGCGATCGGACCATTCGTCAAAAATGAAATTGCACCGTTTTTATTCCAAATCAATATCCGCCAGCGGCTTCAAGGCCCAAATGGAGCTCGAATTTCGCATGAAGCGCACGCAGCGCTTCCGCCGTATTTTCCTCCCGGACGAGCACCCAGATGGTCGAATTGGAATCCGCCGACTGCAAAATCGGGATATTCCGTTCGGTCAACGCCGCCACAATCCGGGCCATTATCCCCGGAACGCCGTTCATCCCGCCGCCGATGACCGACACTTTCGTGCAGCCGCTGAGCGCCTTCGGCTTGTAACCGATCTCCTCCAGCACCCGCAGCGCCAGCGGAGCGTCGCTGTCGAACACAGTATAAACGGCTCCGCCGGGCGTAACATTGATAAAATCGACGCTGATTCCGTTTTTGGCCATGGCCTGAAACACCTGCAGCTGCACGTCGTTCCGCCCTTCCGGGGCAAAGACGGAAATTTGGGTCACGCCCTGCACATGGGCGATGCCCGTCACATGCCGGTCTTTGATGGCCAGCGCGGCGGCCCGCCGTTCGTCCGTTACCAGCGTCCCCTCATCGTCGGAAAAAGTCGAACGGACGCGCAGCGGAATGCCGGCCTGCTGAGCGATTTCGATCGCCCGCGGATGAATCACCTTCGCCCCTTGCCGCGCCATATTGCAAATTTCGGCATAGCCGGCAACCGGCAAAAGACGCGCATCTTCGACAAAGCGCGGGTCGGCCGTCAATATCCCGTTCACATCGGTATAAATATCGACATATTCCGATCGCAATGCGGCGCCGATCGCCGTAGCGGACGTATCGCTGCCGCCGCGGCCGAGCGTCGTGACATCGCCATCCTTGTTCTGTCCCTGGAATCCCGTGACGATGACGACCTTGCCGCCGCGCATATGGTTCAGCATCGCTTCCGGCCGCACTTCCGTTATGCGCGCATCGCCGAATCGGGAATCGGTTATCATTCCGGCCTGTCCTCCGGTCAGCACGACGGCGGGAACGCCTATCGCATTCAGCAGGCTGCACAAGGTTGCCGCGGCGATCGTTTCGCCGCAAGCGAGCAGCATATCTTTCTCGCGCGGCGGGAGACTGTCCCCGTTCTCGCGGATCAGTCCGAGCAGCGTATCCGTCGCGTACGGATCGCCGCTGCGGCCCATGGCGGAGACGACGACCGTCAGGCCGTACCCCGCATTCCGTTCCCGCACGATGTGGGCGATTACGCGTTCCCGCGCCTGCTTGGTCGACAGCGACGTCCCGCCGAATTTTTGTACCAGGATGCGCAAATCGGCTCTCTCCTCTGTGACAAGTTGTCTGTCCGACAATCGTGTCCGCGGATGAGGAACGGCGAATGGTGACGGAGCTTGTTATACTTGTTTGGCTGCGAAATATTCGGCGATCTGTACGGCGTTCCAGGCCGCGCCTTTCAGCAGATTATCGGATACGATCCACATGTTCAGCGCGCGCTCGTTGCCGAGGTCGCGGCGCAGGCGGCCGACGAATACGTCCGGTTTGTCCGCCGCTTCCGTCGCCAGCGGATAGCGCTGCGCAGCGGTATCGTCGACAAGCGTAACGCCGGGCGCTTCCGCCAGCAGCTTCCGGACGTCTTCCAGCTCGAAGTCGCTTTTCAGTTCGACATAAACCGATTCGGAATGGCCTTTCACAACCGGAATCCGGACGCAGGTGGCCGTTACTTCGATCGAATCGTCGCCCATAATTTTTTTGGTCTCGCGGACCATCTTCATCTCTTCCAGCGTATAGCCGTTATCCTGGAATTTGTCGATCTGCGGGATCGCGTTGAAGGCGATCTGATGCTTGACCGGCAGCGAGCCGACCGGCAAAATTTCCGGTTTCGCCTCCTTGCCGTCCAGGACGTCGCGCGTCTGGCGCAGCAGCTCGTCGATCGCCCGGCTGCCCGCACCCGACACCGCCTGATAGGTCGATACGATGATGCGCGAAATGCCGTAACGGTCGTACAGCGGCTTGAGCGCCGCAACCATCTGGATGGTGGAACAGTTCGGATTGGCGATAATGCCTTTGTGCTCGTTCGCCTTCTCGATGTTGACCTCCGGGACGACCAGCGGCGTATCCGGATCCATCCGGAAGGCGTTCGTATTGTCGATGCAGATGGCGCCGCGCTCGACGGCATGCGGCGCGAGCGCCTTGCTGACGTCGCCGCCGGCGCTGAACAGGGCGATATCGATCCCTTCGAAGCTGTCCGGCGTTGCTTCTTCAACCGTAATTTCCCGACCCTTGAAGACGACGGTCTTGCCTGCGGAACGGGCGGAAGATAACAGCTTCAACCGATTGATGGGGAAATCGCGTTCTTCGAGAAGTTTGATAATTTGCTCCCCTACGGCTCCGGTCGCCCCTACTACGGCTACGTTGTACAATTTTTGATTCGACATCGATGTCGTCTCCCCTCTCCACATGTTATGTTCCGCCGGCATACGCAAAAGGTTCCCGAATGCGGGACGGCCGCCCACAGATCGGACGGCGGAATCATCTTTCTATCGGAACAGCGCCGGTAAGGCACATGCCGCGTTAATCGCGAAAACGCTCGATCAAAAGCGGCTGCAGTTGTCTGCCTTCAAGCGCCGCTTCGCACGCTTCCATCACCAGATCCATGCGCGCCACCAGCGAATTCGGCTTCTGCGCCGGGTTGTCTTGACCGAACGGCACAAAGTAAATATTTTTGGCGACGAGCAGCTTGGCGATGTTGGCCGCATTGAGACCAAGGCCGTCATTCGTCGATATGGCCAGAACGACAGGCCGTTGATTGCGCATTTGCACCTTCGCCGCCATCAGCACCGCACTGTCCGTCATCGCATTCGCGAGTTTGCTCGTCGTATTGCCCGTACACGGCGCAATGAGCAGCACGTCCAGCAGCTTGGACGGACCTAGCGGCTCCGCCTGCACGATCGTGGAAACGATCTCTTCCCCCGTAATTTCCTTCAGCTGCTGCTGCCAGTGCGCGGACGTGCCGAATCTCGTATCCGTCGTCATCAGCGTCTGGGACACGATCGGAATGACGCGCGCGCCGGCATCGACGAACCGCTGGATTTGCGGCATTACTTCCTCAAAGGTGCAATGTGAACCCGACAAGGCGTAGCCCACCGTTTTTCCCGTCCAATTCATAGCCCATTCCCCCGTTGCGAATGATCTTCCAAAATCAACCGGCCTAGGCATTCCGCCATAATACGTCCTGCTGTTTTGGGTGCAACGATTCCGGGAAGTCCGGGTGCCAGCAGCGCCTTCATTCCGCGCTTCTCGGCATAGCGGAAATCAGTTCCGCCGGGCTTCGAAGCGAGGTCGATAATAACGGCGCGCGAAGGCATATGGGCAATAATTTGCGCTGTGACTATCATAGTCGGAATTGTATTAAAAAGCAAGTCAATATTCCCGACGTGATGCTGCAATTGCTTGACGTAGAAAGGCTCAAAGCCCATTTCCCAGGCTCTGGCGTAATGCTCGGGGCGACGGACGCCGGCTTTCACTTTCGCCCCCAATCCTTGCAGCGTCCGCGCCAGCGTCAGACCCGTTCTTCCGAGTCCGAGCACGGTGCAGGACGAACCGTGAAGCGTAATATCCGTATGCTGAATCGCCATCATAATCGCGCCTTCCGCGGTCGGTATCGAATTATAAATGGCAACGTCGTCCCTGTCGAACAGCTCTACGAGGGCAATCCCGTGATTTTCGCACAATTGGCGCAAATAAGACTTGGCCATGCCGGTATATACTTTGCTGTGCTTCGGCAGCCGGCCGATCATCTCCCCGGTCAGCTTCAGCTGGCGGTCGGTGAATACCGCCGTAACCGTTCCGTCGTCCTCGGTTCCGACCGCCGGGAGAATGACGGCATCGGCATTGTCGAACAGTTCCTCTCCGAGCTGCGCCGGCGTCGCCCCTTCCGGCGGCTGCTGCAAGCCGTCGAAACCGACGACCGTAACGGTCGCGTCCAACTCGGCCAACTTGCGGATGATTTCGAGCTGCCTGGCGTCGCCGCCGATCAACAGAACATGAACTCCCGTCAGCATCTGGTCCCACTCCTTTCTGCGCTACACGCGGTTATGCACCATCATATGCGTACGCCTAAAAGGGGGTGAAACCGTTCGGGCCTTATTTGTCGTCCGATTTGCGCGGCTCGTCCGAAGCCGAACAAAAAAGCCTCCGTCGCCGCCGGTTGTCGGCGGTGACGGAGGCTTCAGCCGCGGTCCGGCGGAGTTACACTCCGGTATGCCCGAACCCGCCGGTTCCGCGCTCCGTGTCCGGCAGCTCGTCGCATTCCTCGATCGACACGGCCGGAACGGTCTGAAATACCATCTGGGCGATCCGCTCCCCGCGCTCGATCGTGAACGGCTCGCTGCCGAGATTGACGAGCAGCACCTTCACCTCGCCCCGGTAATCGGCATCGATCGTTCCGGGCGAATTGAGGCACGTAATGCCGTGCTTGTAGGCCAGGCCGCTGCGCGGGCGGATTTGCGCCTCGAGCTGCGGCGGCATCGCCATGGCGAAGCCGGTCGGGATGAGCGCGCGCTCCCCGGGCGCAAGCACGAGCGGCTGCTCGACGGCCGCGTGCAGATCGAAGCCGGCCGCCCATTCGGACATGCGCCGGGGCAACGGAATATCTTCATTCCCGGACAACCGTTTAAACTTGACTGGATACAAAGATGTCCCTCCTTACCGAAGCGACGGCCTTGTCGTTCGTTCCGACCATCGCCACCGCGAACGGAACGGCCAGCATGCTTTCCGTCACTTCGCGAATATCGTTCATCGTCACCGCATCGATTCTTTCGAGCATCTCATCCAAAGTATAATGCCGGCCGAGCATCAATTCGTTTTTCCCGAGACGGTTCATTCGGCTGCCCGTACTTTCCAGGCTGAGAATGAGACTGCCCTTCAGCTGTTCCTTGCCGCGGTGCAGCTCGGCTTCGGACAAGCCTTTGGCCGCCAGCTCCCCGATCTGTTCGATGATCAGATCGAGCACCTCCTTCGTCTGTTTCGGCGCCGTGCCCGCATAAATCGTAAACAGCCCCGTATCGGCATATGACGTATGGTAAGAATAGACGGAATAGGCCAGTCCCCGCTTCTCGCGGATTTCCTGGAACAGCCGGGAGCTCATGCCGCCGCCCAGCGCATTGTTCAGCAAAATGATCGCATACAGCTGCGGATCGGATATCGAACGGCCCGGGAACGACAGGCACAGATGGTTCTGCTCGGTTTTCTTCTTATGAAATAGAAGGCGCCCTGCAAATTCGGCCGGCTCCACCTGCCCTCCGCCGCCCCGGACCGCGAACCGTCCGAAATGGCGCTCGAGCAGTTCCAATAGCGGCTCGTCCTGCACGTTGCCGGCAACGCTGATGACCGTATTGTCGATCCGGTAATGCTCGTTCATATAATCGCGAAGCGAGTCGGGATTCATGGCGGAAAGCCGTTCCTCCAGACCGAGGATCGAATAGGCCAGCGGATGGTCTCCGAACGACGCGCGGGAAGCTTCGTCGTGAACCTTGTCGTCCGGCGTATCCTCATACATGGCGATTTCCTCGAAGATGACGTTTTTCTCCTTGGCCAATTCCTCTTCGTCGAACTGCGATTCGAAGAACATATCGGACAATGCGTCCACAGCGAGCGGCAAATGCTCATCCAGCACCTTGGCGAAATAGCAGGTGTATTCTTTAGCCGTAAACGCGTTGACGTTCCCCCCGATACCGTCGAACAAATCGGCGATATCTTTGGCCGAACGACGTTTCGTGCCCTTGAACAACATATGTTCGATAAAATGGGAGATGCCGTTGTTCTCCGCGGTTTCGTCGCGGGAACCCGTTCTGACCCAGATACCGAAAGAAACCGATCGGCAAGTGGGGATATTTTCTACTACGACGCGCAAGCCGTTGCTTAGCGTATATTTGTTCACCCGGTTTCCTCCTTATCCGTGTTTTCCGCTGCGGAAAACAGCGGACAAATCGTCTTGTTCGTCTCGCATGAATACCACTATAGCAAAATTAATGCCGGCCCTCAACCGGCGCCCGTCTGGAAGACAGCGTTTCGCTAACGGTCCCCAGGGCGTAGCCTTTCTTTTTGGCGGCGGCAATGATGCCGGCCAGCGCATCCCTCGACGTGGACGTCGGATGCATCAGAATGAGCGATCCCGGCTCCAGCTTCGCGGAAATTTTGGCGACGACCGCATCGGCCGGCGGTTTCTTCCAGTCGACCGTATCGATCGTCCACAATACGGTCTTCAGGCCTAGCTCGGCGGCAATTTCGACCGTCGTCTGGTTGTAGTCGCCCGAAGGCGGAGCGAACCAGCGGTTATCCGTTACGCCGAGCACCGACCGCAGCAGCTTCTCCGTCTTGTCGATCTGCTGGTAGGCGGCGGCCCGGCTCAGCTTGCTCATATCGGGATGGGAATAGGCGTGATTGGAAATTTCATGCCCTCGTTTCTGAATCGCCTTCGCGTAGTCGGGGTATTTGGAGAGCCAGCTGCCGTCCAAAAAAAAAGTCGCCTTGACGCCTTCCCGGTCCAGCGTGTCGAGCATCGGCTCCAAATATTCGTTGCCCCAGGCCACGTTGATCATCAGCGACACCATCGCCTTGCGCGGATTGCCCCGGTATATCGGATGAGGGCCGAGCTGGTCCAACCCGATCTCCGGCTCGATTTCCCGGTATATATACGTGATCTCGTCCTCGGGGCCGATGCCGGCATTGGCGATATAGGTTTGCTCGATATCCACTTCCCGTCCGTTGTAACCGGGAATCGCTTTCCATATCCGATCGACGACGGCGTTGACCGGAGGCTCGAAGCGCTTGTCCGCCTCCTGCCGAATCCGCTCGTAGAGCCTGCTTCCGTCAGCAGAGGACGGCCAGGCCGAAACGGGCGCGGCGAGCTGCGGCAGGCCGCTTTTGACATAATCGATATAATCCGCCAAACCGTCATGCAGCTTGTATACAGCGGCTACAAGCAGCAAGCCTGCGGCCAGACCCGCGAGTTTTCGTATGTTCATACTTTATCCCCCTGCGCTTGTCTTCGTTTCCATTAGTATGTACGGGGGGACGAGATTATGAGAGAAAACAAAAAAGAGACAGATCGACTCTGACTCTTTGTTCGTTTCATGCTTTATAGGCTGCGATCCGCCATGCGGCCGGCTATTTCGCCTGCACCTGTGAAGCCAGTACCGCCTTGCGGGACAAATTGATGCGCCCCAGCTGATCGATTTCCGTCACTTTTACCGTAACGATATCGCCGATTTTGACGACGTCCTCGACTTTGGCTACGCGCTCTGCAGCCAGCTGCGAAATGTGCACGAGCCCTTCCTTGTTCGGCAATATTTCGACGAATGCGCCGAACTTCTCGATGCGCTTGACGGTGCCTTCGTATATTTCGCCGACGACGACTTCCTTGACGATGCCTTCGATAATCTGTTTGGCGCGAAGGTTGGCCGCCTCGTCCGACGATGCGATATAAACCATACCGTCCTGCTCGATGTCGATTTTGACGCCGGTTTCCTCGATAATTTTGTTGATGATTTTGCCGCCCGCTCCGATAACGTCGCGGATTTTGTCCGGATTGATCTGCAGCGTGACGATCTTCGGCGCATACGGGGACAAGCTTTTGCGCGGCTCCTTGATCGCTTCCAGCATCTTGTCGAGAATGAACAACCGGCCTTCGCGCGCTTGCTCCAGCGCCTGCGACAGAATAGCCCGGTCGATGCCGTCGATTTTGATGTCCATCTGAATGGCCGTTACGCCGTTGGCTGTGCCCGCAACTTTGAAGTCCATATCACCCAGATGGTCTTCCATGCCCTGAATATCCGTCAGGATGGAGAATTGATCGCCGTCTTTAATCAATCCCATCGCAATGCCCGCAACCGGCGCCTTGATCGGAACGCCTGCGTCCATCATCGCCAGCGTGCTGGCGCAAATGCTCGCCTGGGACGTCGAGCCGTTCGACTCCAGCACCTCGGAAACGAGGCGGATCGTGTACGGAAATTCCGATTCCGGCGGAATGACCTTGGACAGCGCCCGTTCGCCCAGCGCTCCGTGTCCGATTTCCCGGCGGCCCGGCGCGCGCAGCGGACGCGCTTCACCTACGCTGAACGGCGGAAAATTGTAGTGATGCATGAACCGCTTCGATTCTTCCAGATCGATGCCGTCCAAAATTTGCACGTCGCCGAGCGCTCCGAGCGTGCAGATGCTGAGCGCCTGGGTTTGTCCACGCGTAAACAGGCCCGATCCGTGAGTGCGCGGCAGCAGCGCCGTATCGCATTCGATCGGACGGATTTCATTCAGCGCACGCCCGTCCGGCCGCACTTTGTCGTGCGTAATGAGACGGCGGACTTCTTCTTTGACGATATTGTGCAGCACTTCCTTGACGTCGGAAAGAAGCTCCGGCGTTTCGGCGTATACGGTTTCGAAATGGGCAACCGTTTCGTCGTTGATGGCGTCGATCGCATCCTGACGCGCCTGCTTCTCCGGAATCCGGATCGCTTCGATCAGACGCTCGGCGGCATACGCCCGAACGGCCGCATTCACTTCGGCATCCACCTGATGCAGCTGCACTTCCATCTTTTCCTTGCCGGCGAGACCGCGAAGCTCCTCGATGACGGCGACGATGTTTTTGATCTCCTCATGGCCGAACATAATCGCTTCGAGGATGACGTCTTCCGGCACTTCGTTCGCTTCGGCCTCGACCATCATGATCGCGTCCTTCGTACCGGCCACGACGACATAGATATCGCTCTTCGCTTCCTGCTCGACGGTCGGGTTAATGACGAACTGGCCGTCGACCCGCCCGACAATGACGCCGCCGATCGGACCGTTAAACGGTACGTCGGAAATCGTAAGCGCCGCTGACGTGCCGATCATGGCCGCGATTTCGGGGGAGCAGTCCTGGTCGACGCTCATGACGAGATCGACGATTTGCACCTCGTTGCGGAACCCTTCGGGAAAAAGCGGCCGAATCGGCCTGTCCGTCAGACGGCTGGCCAGTATCGCTTTCTCGCTCGGCCTTCCTTCCCGCTTGATAAAACCGCCGGGAATTTTGCCGACGGCATACAAGCGCTCCTCATAGTTGACGGTCAACGGAAAAAAATCAAGATTTTTCGGCTCCGACGACGCCGTTACGGTACAGAGCACGACGGTATCGCCATACCGCACCGTTACGGCCGCATTGGCCTGCTTGCCCAGTCTTCCCGTCTCCAGCACGAGCGGTCTGCCGGCCAGCGACATTTCTACGCGATGAACCAATAGTATCCCTCCTGTCACCAATCTTCATTTCGACATGTTGCCCGCAATTCCTTCCCGGGGCCTTCAAACAAATGCGCTTGAACGGAGAACGCACGATACCAAAAAGCAACCTGTCGCAGCAAGTCCGAAAAACTCCGGATTGCTGAACAATCAGGTTGCTTCTGAACGCACCGCTTATCGGCGAAGGCCGAGTTTCTCGATCAACGCGCTGTAACGCTGCACGTCTTTCTTTTTCAGATAAGCCAGCAGCTTGCGGCGCTGCCCGACCATCTTCAGCAGACCGCGGCGGGAATGGTGATCCTTCTTATGCTCCCGCAAATGCTCGGTCAAATTGGCGATGTTCTCCGTCAAAATGGCGATTTGCACTTCCGGAGACCCCGTGTCGTTCTCGTGGGTTTTGTGCTGTTCGATCAGTTCCTGTTTGCGTTCTTGCGTAATAGCCATATCGTTCACCTCCTTGATTCGATCGATCCCCGTCAGCCCAGTCGCCGCCGGTGAGCGCGCACGGCCAAGCCGAGGTTCGTTGCGCATTGCCGCCGAATGGCGATCTCATCCAACGGTACCGCGCAACGTTACCAAGTATACCACATTCGAAATGAAAAAGTAAATTGAAAAACCGCCATTTCGGGACAAGCCCTGTCAGCGGATGCGCGCATCCGCCGCTCCGGCGGCGTCTCTGGCCATAATGTCCCGCGCCGCAGCGGCGTCGGCGGCGATTTGGGCGGCCAGTTCGTCTACGGACGCGAACCGCTGCTCGGGCCGGATAAACTCATGGAAGCGGATCGCCATTTTCTTGCCGTACAAATCGCCGTTGAAATCGAGCAGATGCGCCTCCATGACGGGCTGAAAGCCGTCTTTGTTGAAGGTCGGCTTCATTCCGTTGTTTAACACGGCCGGGTAAGCGGTGCCTTCGATCTCCACCGTTACGGCGTAGACGCCGAGGCGGGGCGTCACATACGGGTCCGTCATGCCCAAGTTCGCAGTCGGAAAACCGATCGTCCGCCCCCGCTTGTCTCCGTGCACGACCGTGCCCCGCACTTCGTACGGCCGGCCGAGCAGCTCGGCGGCAAGACGGGCATCGCCTTCGGCCAGCGCGTCGCGCACCCGCGTGCTGCTGACTTTCCGCCCGTGAAGCCGAAGCGCCTCCATAATATCCGTATCGAAGCGGTCGCCGCCGAGCCGCCGCAGCTCTTCCGCCGTACCCGCTCCGCGGGTGCCGAACCGGAAATCGAAGCCGACGACCGCATGCTTTACGTTCAGTGGAACAAGCACTTCCCGGACGAACGCCTCGGGCGTAACCGCGGCAAACGTCAGGTCGAATTTCATCACATACAGCCGTTCGACGCCCAAAGCGGCAAACTGCTCGCGCTTCAGCTCGAGCGGCGTCAGGCAGGTGAAATACCGCTCGCCGCGGCCCAGCACTTCCTTCGGATGCGGATGAAACGTCATGACCGAAGCGGCAAGACCTTTCTCCTTGGCTGCCTCCACCGCCCGGAGTATGACGTTGCGATGGCCTTTATGAACGCCGTCGAAATGCCCGATCGCGAGCGAGATGCCCGCTTCGGACAGGCTTCCGTCCGGCGGAGGCGGATATTGAATCGATATCATTTCCACTTGCGATGCACCTGCAATTCTTACATAGATTCCGATTCATTCGGGAAGCCCGGCGCGAACACCTTGACCGGACGAAGCAGACGCGCGGCCTCCTCTCCCTTGAACAAGCCGATAAATGCGCCGCCCGCCGCATACAGGCGGACGGTCTCCCCGTCATCCGGATTCTCGGACAGGCGGCCGTACGGGACGGCGCGTCCCTGCGACGCCATGGCCGCCGTCTCGTCGCCAACGGAAATCCGTCTCAGATGGCCGACGGCGGCATCCGCCGGAATGAGCCGGTCGGCCAGCGTCCCTGCGGCTGCCAGCTCCTCGATCTGGTCGATAGTCAGGCAGTGCTCCGCCGTCAATCCGGCCGACATCGTCCGCGTCAACTGCGCCATGGCGGCCGGGACGCCGAGCGCCCGGCCGATATCGACGCAGAGCGTACGGATATACGTGCCCTTGGAGCATACGACGGTAAACGTGATGCGCGGATCGGGCCGCTCCAGATCGGATTCGCCCAGCTTCAGGTCGTAAATCGTCACTTTGCGCGGTTTGCGGTCGACCGATTTGCCTTCTCTCGCCAGCTCGTACAGACGCTTGCCTTCCACTTTGACCGCCGAATACATCGGCGGAATTTGCTCGATCTCGCCTCTGAAAGAAGCCAGAGCCGCTTCGATTTCCCCGCGCCCGATCCGCACTTCCGGCACACGAGCGACGACCTGCCCGGTAAGATCTTCCGTATCGGTGGCAATGCCGAGCTGCAAAACGGCTTCATAAGCTTTCGGCAATTCCTGCAAATATTCGACAACTCGCGTCGCCCGGCCGACGCAAAGCGGCAGCACGCCCGTTACTTGCGGGTCCAGCGTGCCGGCATGCCCGATGCGCTTGACGCGGATGATGCGTCTGACCTTGGCGACGACATCGTGCGATGTCCAGCCGGCCGGCTTCCAAACTGCCAGTACGCCGTCCATCAGTTCATCGCCTCTTCAATCGTGCGGATGACACGCGCCATCGCTTCTTCAAGCGGACCGTCAACCCGGCAGCCTGCGGCGCGGACATGTCCGCCGCCGCCGTACATCTGGGCAATGGCAGACACGTCGACCGTCCCCGCCGAGCGGAGGCTTGCCTTGACCGAGCCGTCCTTCATTTCCTTGAACAGAATGCCGACTTCGACGCCGTCGACATTGCGGGCGTAATGGACAAGCCCTTCCAGATCTTCCGGCTCCGCTCCCGTCTCCGCCATATCGTTCGCTACGATATAGAGCCATCCGATCCGGCCGTCGGGCGTGAACGTCAAGCGGTTCAGCCCCCGCTGCAGCAGCTTGATCTGCGGCATCGACATCCGCTCCAGCAGCCGGTCGGCGATCTGGTGGGCGGGAGCGCCTGCGGCCAGCAGCTGCGACGCGATATTCATGACGCGCGGGCTTGTGTTCGAATACCGGAAGCCGCCGGTATCGGTCAGCAGCCCCGTATATAACACGGTAGCCGCTTCGGAATCGAGCGGCAAGCCGGCATATTCGATCAGCTCGAACAAAATTTCGGCCGTCGCCGCCGCATTCGGGCGGATCAGATTGACCGTTCCGAATGCGTCGTTCGTCGGATGATGGTCGATGTTGAGCAGCTTCGCATCTTCCGCGAAGCAGCCTGCGGACAGGCCGATCCGGCGAAAATCGGCACAGTCGACGGCGACGACGCGATCGAACTTGCGTTGCGGAGGCGAAAGCTTGAAGCTGGCGATGGCGTCAAACCCGGGAAGAAATCCGAGACGCGCGGGAATGTCCCCTTCGTTCAGCAGCGTGACGCGCTTGCCGAGCTTGCGCAGCAGCCATCCGGCAGCCAGCGTCGAACTGATCGCGTCCCCGTCGGGCTGAACATGGGAGACGACCAGATAGTCGTCCCCGCTGCGCAAAAACGCCATCGCTTCGTCAAAGCTGCGTTCGGATTCGAGCGCTGCCGTCATCGGCTATCGCTTCCGCTGTTGATTTCGTTCAGAAGCGCTTCGATGCGGCTCCCGTACTCGATGCTGCTGTCCAACTTGAACAGCAGCTCCGGCGTAAGGCGCAGCCTGATCCGCTTGCCGAGCTCGGAGCGGATGAAGCCGCTCGCCCGGCCCAGCGCCTTCAGCGTCTCTTCCTTCTGCTCGTCGGAACCGAGCACGCTCAAATATACGCGAGCCTGGGACAGATCGTTGGTGACGTCAACGCCCGTCACCGTAATGAAGCCGATGCGCGGATCTTTCAGCTCGTTCTGAATAATTTGGCTCATTTCCTTCTTGATCTGCTCGCCTACCCGGCCAACCCGAATTTTTGCCATCCGTCCATCACCTCTCTACCGATTCCATAACGAAGGCTTCGAGGATGTCACCTTCTTTAATATCGTTGAATTTCTCCAGCGTAATACCGCACTCGAAGCCTTGCGTAACTTCCTTGGCGTCGTCCTTGAACCGTTTCAAGGAATCGATCCTGCCCTGATATACGACGACGCCGTCGCGAATAACCCGCACTTCCGCGTTCCGGGCCACTTTGCCCGAGGTGACCATACAGCCCGCGATCGTGCCGACTTTGCTGACCTTGAAAATGTTGCGCACCTCGGCGTGGCCGATAATGTTCTCTTTGAATACCGGATCGAGCATTCCTTTCATCGCCTGCTCGATTTCCTCGATGACATTGTAGATGATGTTGTGCAGGCGGATGTCGACCTTCTCCTGCTCGGCCGTCGCATTGGCCTGCGGCTCCGGTCGGACGTTGAAGCCGATGACGATCGCATTGGAAGCCGACGCGAGAATAATATCCGATTCGGTAATCGCCCCGACGCCGCTGTGCAAAATTTTGACGCGCACGCCTTCGATGTCGATTTTCTCGAGCGCGCCTTTCAGCGCTTCCGCCGATCCCTGAACATCGGCTTTGATGATGACGTTCAGGTCTTTGATCTCGCCTTCTTTAATATGCTTGTACAAATCGTCGAGCGTGACGCGCGTCGTCGCCCCGAGCTCGCTCTGCCGAGCCTTGATGGCGCGGGTTTCGGCGATCTGGCGCGCCTTGCGCTCGTCCTCGAAGCAGATGAACGGATCGCCTGCGAGCGGAACGCCGCTCAGACCGGTAATTTCGACGGGCGTGGACGGCCCCGCATCCTTCAGCCGACGGCCCTTGTCGTTCATCATCGCCCGAATCCGGCCGAAGCAGTTGCCCGCGACGATGGCGTCGCCGACCTTCAGCGTGCCGTTCTGTACGAGTATGCGCGCAACCGGTCCTTTGCCCTTGTCCAGCTCGGCTTCGATGACCGTTCCGCGCGCCCGCTTGTTCGGATTCGCCTTGTAGTCGTTCACTTCCGCAACGAGCAAAATCATCTCCAGCAGCTCTTCAAGGCCGGTCCGCTGTTTCGCGGAAACGTTGACGAAGATCGTATCGCCACCCCACTCTTCCGGCACGAGCTCGTATTCGGTCAGCTCCTGCTTGACCTTGTCGGGGTTGGCTTCCGGCTTGTCGATTTTGTTGACGGCAACGATAATCGGCACGTTCGCCGCCTTCGCGTGGTTGATCGCCTCGACCGTCTGCGGCATGACGCCGTCGTCGGCGGCCACGACGATTACGGTAATATCGGTCACTTGCGCGCCGCGCGCCCGCATCATCGTAAACGCCTCGTGACCCGGCGTATCGAGGAACGTAATTTTTTTCTGGTTGATCTCGACCTGGTATGCGCCGATATGCTGGGTAATGCCGCCCGCTTCGCCGCTCGTCACGTTCGTATGGCGAATGGCGTCAAGCAGCGTCGTCTTGCCGTGGTCGACGTGTCCCATAATCGTCACGACCGGAGGACGGGGCACCAGATCCGCTTCGTCGTCCTTCTCTTCGAATGTCTCGAACTGGTCTTCCTCCACCGGTATTTTGATTTCAACCTCGACATTGTAATCATCAGCAACAAGCTGAATCGTGTCGAGATCGATCTCCTGGTTGATCGTGGCCATAACGCCGAGGAACATCAGCTTTTTGATGACTTCGGAAGCGTCCTTGTGCAGCAGTTTGGCCAAATCGCCGACGGTCATCGTGCCGCGCACGATAATTTTCTTCGGCGTGTTGTCGATTTTCTCCCGGCGTTCCGTCTGTTGGCCGCCGCGGCCGCGCTGATTTTTGCCGCCGCGGCCGCTGCGAAAGTTGCTGACCTTGGCGTCGTCGAACCGTTTCGGATTCGATTTCGATTTCCGGTTCCGGCCTGCGCCGTTGTCACGGGCGAAGTCGGCTTCGCTGCGCACGCTCGGGACTGGCGCCGGGCGGGAATCGGACGCGCGCCCCTGACCGCTGCGGCCGTTGTCCTGACGCGCCGGAGCCGGGCGTCCGGCCGATTGGCCGCCTTGCCCGTTGCGGGGGCCGCCTTGTCCCTGACCGCCGCGCTGGCCGCCGGGGCGGGAGCCGCCGCCCTGTCCTTTCGGGCCTGCTCCCTGACCTTGGCCGCCTTGACCCGAACGCTGTCCCTGACCGTTCTGCCGCTGTCCCTGCTGCTTCTGCTGCCCGTTTCCTTGACCGCCCTGGCGGTTCCCTTGCTGACTTTGACGTTGCGACGATTGCTGATTCGGTTTCGTATTCGTATTAATAGAATTCATGGTCCCCTGTCTGTCCTGAGCTTGAGATTTGTTCGTCTGCGGGCGCTGTTCGCCCGACCCCGCCGTCTGCTGCGTCTTGCCGTCGTGACCGGATAAAGAGGCTTCCTGCGCCCGCTTCGCCGCCGCATTGGCTTTAATGTCGCGGAAAAAGCCCTCCACCTTAGCCACCATATCGTTTTCCATTACGCTCATATGATTGTTTACGGGCAAGTTGAGCCGTTTCAGAATGGTAATAATTTCTTTGCTGCTCATATTTAACGATTTGGCATATTCGTAGACGCGCAATTTATCTTTGTTTTCCTTGTTGTCCTGTGCTTTAGTCAATATACTCCACCTCCGATTGTAAGGTCAGTTGACTTCCGATAAGCTTCGCGAATCCTTCGTCGAGCACCGCCACGACGACCCGCTCGCCCTTGCCGACCGCCTGGCCGAGCTCGAACCGGCTGAAGGCCTCCGCGATCGGAACGCCATAAAACTCGCATTTGTCGCGAAATTTCTTCTTCGTATTGTCCGAAGCGTCGGCGGACACGATAACGAGCCGGGCGTTTCCCTGGCGAACCGCTCGCAGAACGGTGTCGTCCCCGGTCGCCAGCTTGCCCGCCCGCATCGCCATGCCGAGCCGGGCAAGCCCTTTATTCATCGTCAGCCTCCCGCTCCTTCCCCGCGAGAAATTCGTCTTCCACCGCGATAAATTCGCGTTCGAGCTGATCGTAGATGTCCGCTCCCACCGGATGCTTCAAGGCGCGGTCGAGCGCCTTCGTTTTTTTGGCCAGTCTGAAGCAGTCTACCTTTCCGCATAAATAAGCGCCCCGGCCCGACTTTTTGCCGGTCAGATCGATCGACACTTCCCCGGAGGGCGAGCGCACGATGCGGATCAATTCCTTTTTCGGCATCATTTCCTGGCAGGCTACGCATTTGCGCAGCGGAATTTTTCTCGTTCTCATCGCCGCACCT
Organism: Paenibacillus cisolokensis; assembly: GCF_050481165.1. NCBI lineage: Bacteria > Bacillati > Bacillota > Bacilli > Caryophanales > Paenibacillaceae > Paenibacillus > Paenibacillus cisolokensis. The sequence goes on along the minus strand of NZ_JBCNFP010000073.1, from coordinate 59,891 downwards.
CCAAAATTTTCGAAACCAATACCGCTTCGTTCGTACGGATTCGCTTTAATCGATCGTTACCGAATCCTGATGCATCGTTTCCGCTGTCACCGATTTCGGACGGCCGTATTCCTGTTCCGCCTGCGTTTCGCTCTTAATGTCGATTTTCCAGCCGGTCAGCTTGGCCGCAAGCCGGGCATTCTGACCCTTGATGCCGATAGCAAGCGAAAGCTGGTAGTCCGGCACGATGACGCGGGCCATTTTCTCCTGCTCGTAGACGATCACTTCCAGCACCTTCGACGGGCTCAGCGCGTTCGCCACATACTCTTCCACGCTTTCCGACCAGCGGACGATGTCGATTTTTTCGCCCTTCAGCTCGTTTACGATCGTCTGGACGCGCATCCCTTTCTGACCGACGCAGGAACCGACCGGATCGACCTCGGGGTTGCGCGAATAGACCGCGATTTTCGAGCGGAATCCCGCTTCGCGGGCAACCGAGCGGATTTCGACGACGCCGTCGTAAATTTCCGGCACTTCCAGCTCGAACAGACGCTTGAGCAGTCCCGGATGCGTACGCGACAGAATGATTTGCGGACCCTTCGTCGTATTCTCGACTTTGGTTATATATGATTTCACGCGATCGCCATGTTTGAACTTGTCGGTCGGCATCAGCTCGGTAAGCGGCAGCACCGCCTCCACCTTGCCCAGATCGACGTACAGGTTGCGGGCGTCCTGCCGCTGCACGATGCCGTTGACGATGTCCTCTTCCTTGTCGATAAACGCATTGTAAATCAATCCGCGCTCCGCCTCGCGGATGCGCTGGGTGACGACCTGCTTCGCCGTCTGCGCGGCGATCCGCCCGAAGTCGCGCGGCGTCACTTCGATTTCGGCGATATCGTCAAGCTGGTAATGCGGGTTGATTTCGCGGGCCGCCTCGATAGAAATTTCCAGACGAGGATCGAGCACTTCGTCGACCACCGTCTTGCGGGCATAGACTTTGATCACGCCGGTGTGGCGGTTGATATCGACGCGTACGTTCTGCGCCGTATTAAAATTTCGTTTGTAGCTGGATATGAGCGCAGCCTCGATCGCATCGATCAGCACATCTTTGGCAATGCCCTTTTCACGTTCGATTTCCGCCAGCGCTTCGATAAAATCCATGCTCATCTGAATTCAATTCCTCCTTTCAGTTATCGGAAGCCTCCGGCGCAGCCGTTCGATGGCGAGCGGCCGCGTCCGAAGGCGGGTTATATCGCCAATCGGCCGAGTCGTTCGTCTCGCTTGCTTCCGCAGTGCTTGCCGCGTCCTGCGCGATCAAAAGACGATCGCGAGACGGGCGCTTGCAACCTTGGCGTACGGAATGGCGTGGCTTCGACCGCCAACCCGGACGACGACCGTATCGCCGTCGAACGATTCGAGCGTTCCTTCGAATTCTTTCAGGCCGTTCACCGGCTCGTACGTCGTGACGAACACATGCTTGCCGACGGCCTTGCGGACGTCATCGGGCTTTTTGAGCGGACGTTCGGCGCCGGGCGAAGACACTTCCAGAAAATAAGCGCCCGCAATCGGATCGGACTCGTCCAGCTTCGCGCTCAAGTATTCGCTGATCCGCCCGCACTCGTCGATATCGATACCGCCTTCTTTGTCGACAAACAGACGCAGGAACCAGTTGCCCCCTTCTTTGACGTATTCGATATCGACCAGTTCGAATCCGTGAGCGTCCAGATAAGGGCGTGCCATCTCTTCCACGATGGTTGTAACCTTTGTGCTCAAATGTTGCGACCTCCCGAAATGGACATGCAAATTTAGCGTGACAAAACGTAAAGAGTGGGTTTCCCCACTCTTCTCGCACGTTAGTCCCTATCCACATCATTGCCAGAAAAATTATATCATAACCGTTTCATAGTGACAAGAAATCTTTTCATCCATGATGCCGTCAGAAGAGCGAAAGCTGGTTCGATTCGGGAAGCCCGCGGAAACAGCCCATCGCCGCGAGCATTTCGACGATCGTCTTGCTTACCTTCGCCTTTTGCTGAAAATCTTCGATCGAGAGAAACTCGCCTTGCTCCCGCGCCGCCGCGATATTGCGGGCCGCGTTTTCCCCGATGCCGGCGATGGCCGAGAACGGCGGGATGAGCGAATCGCCGTCGATCAGGAAACGGGTCGCATGCGAGCGGTACAGGTCGATCGGCTTGAACGAGAAGCCGCGCGCGGTCATCTCGAGCGCCATCTCCAGAATGGAAATCATGCTCTTCTCCTTCGTCGTGGCGCTGAAGCCTTTCTCCTCGATTTCGATCAGCCTGCGCAGGATGGCGTCGTATCCCTGGCAAAGCAGATCCAGATCGAAATCCTCGGCGCGAACCGAGAAATAGGTGGCGTAGAAAGCGATCGGATGATAGAGCTTGAAGTAGGCGGTGCGCACCGCCGAGATGACGTACGCCGCGGCATGGGCTTTCGGAAACATGTACTCGATTTTCAGGCATGAATCGATATACCATTGCGGCACGTTGCACCGCTTCATCTCCTCGATCCACTCCGGCGTAAGGCCCCGGCCTTTCCGCACGCTTTCGGTAATTTTGAAGGCGAGGCTGGCGTCCATTCCCGCTTTGTAAATAAGATACAGCATAATGTCATCGCGGCAGCCGATTACCGTCTTGATGTTGCAGGTGCCGTTCTTGATCAGCTCCTGCGCGTTGCCGAGCCAGACGCCGGTGCCGTGGGACAGCCCGGAAATTTGCAGCAGGTCCGCGAAGGAGGACGGCTGCGTCTCATGCAGCATCTGGCGGACGAATTTGGTGCCCATCTCCGGCACGCCGTACGTCGCCACGGGCGTCCGGATCTGTTCCGGCGTTACGCCGAGCGCCTCCGTCGAGTTGAACAGGCTCATCACTTTCGGATCGTTCATCGGAATCGTCGTCGGATCGACGCCGGTCAAATCCTGAAGCATCCGCATCATCGTCGGATCGTCGTGGCCGAGAATGTCCAGCTTGAGCAAATTGGTTTCGAAAGCGTGGTAATCGAAATGCGTCGTCTTCCATTCCGAGCTCGTATCGTCGGCCGGATATTGCACCGGTGTCACGTCCTCCACCTCGATATAATCCGGGACGACGACGATGCCGCCGGGGTGCTGGCCGGTGCTGCGCTTGACGCCCGTACAGCCTGCGGCCAGCCGCGACAGCTCGGCGCCGCGCCACTTCTTGCCGTGATCCTCTTCGTACTTTTTGGCGAAGCCGAACGCCGTCTTCTCCGCCACCGTGCCGATCGTGCCGGCCCGGAACACCTGCTTCTCGCCGAACAGCACCTTCGTATAGTTGTGCGCGTGCGGCTGGTATTCGCCGGAGAAGTTGAGGTCGATATCCGGAACCTTGTCGCCTTTGAAGCCGAGGAACGTTTCGAACGGAATGTCCTGTCCCTCGCCCTTCATGACGCCGCCGCACTTGGGACAATCCTTGTCGGGCAGATCGAAGCCGCTCGGCACGCTGCCGTCCAGAAACCATTCGCTGTGGCGGCACGATTCGTTCCGGCACAAGTAGTGGGCCGGCAACGGATTGACCTCGGAAATGCCGAGAAACGTCGCGACGACCGAAGAGCCGACCGATCCCCGGGAACCGACCAGATAGCCGTCCTCATTCGACTTTTTGACAAGCCGCTCCGAAATGAGATAGTTGGCGGAAAAACCGTATTTGATAATCGGAACAAGTTCTTTTTCCAGCCGCTGCACGACGACTTCGGGCAGCGGATCGCCGTACATTCGCCGGGCCGTGGCGTAGCATTTCTCGCGAATTTCCTCGTCGGCCCCTTCGATAATCGGCGTAAACAGATCCGGCGGGAACATCTCGAACGGTTCGAACCGTTCAACCAGCTCGTTCGTATTTTTCACGACGATCTCGTAAGCCTTCTCCTCGCCGAGAAACTGAAATTCGGCCAGCATTTCCTTCGTCGTCCGGAAATGGGCGTCCGGCTTGCGCATTTCCTTCAGCGGGCTGAAGCCGGTAATGCCGTGAATCGTAATGTCGCGGAACAGCTTGTCGCGCGGGTGCAAATAGTGAACGTTGCCGGTAGCCACGACCGGCTTGCCGAGCTTCTCGCCGATCCGGCAAATCGTGCGCAGCGCCTGCTCGATTTCGGCGCGGCTGCCGACTAGCCCCTTCTCGACGAGGTGCATGTAGAAATCGAGCGGCTGCACTTCCAGCACATCGTAAAATTGCGCCACTTCCTCCGCTTCCTCGACCGTCTTGTTCAGCACCGTTTCGAAAAACTCGCCCTTCTCGCAGCCCGACATGACGAGCAAACCTTCGCGCAGCTCGACAAGCTTGCTTTTCGGAATGCATGCCACCCGATTGAAATATTCCGTATGCGACAGCGATACGAGCTTGAACAAATTTTTCTTCCCGGTCGCGTTCAGCGCATAGATGCCGCAGTGGAACGGACGGCTGTTGGACAAATCGAGACCGACGTAGTCGTTGAGCTGGTCCAGATATGTAACGTTCCGTTCCGCCGCGTCGCCGATCAAACCGTACAGGATGCCTCCGAGCGCGATGGAGTCGTCGATTGCGCGGTGATGGTTTTCAAGGCTTACTTTATATTTGTCGGCAAGCGTATTGAGCCGGTGGTTTTTCATGCCCGGATGCAGAAAACGCGCCAGCTCCAGCGTATCCAGCACCGGATTGCCGAGCTCCGGCAGACCGATCGATTTGCATGCCGCCTGAATGAAGCCGATATCGAACCGGGCGTTGTGCGCGACAAGCACCGCATCGCCGACGAATTCGACGAATTCGCGCAGCTTCGGCTCGAGCTCCGGCGCATCCTTTACCATATCGTCGCTGATGTTGGTCAGCTGCTGGATATGGTACGGTATTTTTTCGTGCGGGTTGATAAAGGTCGAGAAGCGTCCGATTTCCCGCCCTTCCCGCATTTTGACACCGGCCAGCTCGATAATTTTGTTGTTCACGACGGAAAGGCCGGTCGTTTCGATGTCGAATACGACATATTCGGCCGTCGCAAGCGCCTCCCGCCGGGGGTTGATGACCATCGGCACGGCGTCGTTGACGACGTTCGCCTCCATCCCGAACAGGACGTTGAGGCCGTGCTTTTTGGCCGCCTTGTAGGCTTCGGGATAGATCTGCACATTGGCGTGATCGGTAATGGCGATCGCCTTGTGCCCCCATTTGACCGCGGTTTTGATATACGCATCGATCGGCGTCACGGCGTCCATCGTGCTCATCGTCGTATGGAGATGAAACTCGACCCGCTTCTCCTCGGCGTCGTCCTGCCGTTCGGGGGGCGGGGTAATCTCGTGCAGGTCGTTCGGCATCATGACAAGCTCGGGCTCCTGCATGAAGCGGTCGTATTCGACCCGGCCGCGCGCCTTCACCCATTTGCCGTTGGCCAGCCGGCTCAGCACCTTGACGTCTTCCTTCGTTTTCGCGAACATTTTCATCGCGATCGAATCGGTAAAGTCGGTGACGTTGAACGTGAACAGCGTGCTGCCGTTGCGCAGCTCCTTCACCTCCAGGCCGAACACCGAACCTTGCACCGTTATTTTCTTCTCTTCCTCGCGAATGTTCATCAGCGGCACCGGCTCGTCGCGAATCTCGTAGCCGACCTGCAGCCGGACGTCACCTTCGTCCTCCGGCGGCGGTGCCTCCTGCACGCTCGCCATAATTTGCTGCACCGCTTCCCGTTCTTCCTGCTCGATCTGCTGCGCAAACCGTTCGTATGCCTCCTGACGGGAAGAACCGACAGCCAGCTTGACGCGGTACGTGCGGGCGAACAGCCGCTCGTAGAAACGAACGACCGCTTCGTCGATTTTTTTCTTGCGGGCAAGTTCGAGGCCGGTTTCGTCGAGCAGCGTAACGGTCAGCAAATCGCCGTCGGCGTCCAACCCGGCGCGGGCGAGCCAGCCGTTGACCGAAACCATCTCGCGCTGCGCGTATTCGACGAACAGCTCCCAATACTGCAGCGCGATGTCCTGCGGCTTCACCTCGTCGTCATACAGAAAAACGAACGAAACGTCGGCGATATGCGCGAATTTCTCCTTCACCGTGCGGCAGAACGCCACAAACGCCGGCGAAGGCACGAGCGACGTTTTGCGGATGCAGAACGTCCACTCCCGGTTCGTTTGGCTGACGATCACTTTGTCGATATAGCCGTCCGCAAAATAAGCGTCAATCAAATCGTTCGGCAGCTCCGCCTGCTTCATGAGCAGCTCGAAGCGGTGCCGCTTGTCTCCGGTTTGGCTCATGTTCCCCTCCCATGCGAAAAGGCCGATTCTGGCTTTACGTTCACAGCTCTCCCCGCAATGTGAATCCAGAACCGGCCTTTCATGCTATTCCCGTATGATTGCGGTCAATACGCCCGCGCGAACACGACCGTATGTGCGGCAGGCTCGCCGCAAACCAGACAACGGTCCTTGACGGCGACCGGCTCGAACGGAATGTTGCGGCTCGTCGCCCCGGTCTCTTCCTTCACCTGATGCTCGCACGCGTCCGAGCCGCACCAGCCCGCGTTGACGAACCCCCGCTTTTCTTCCAGAAAAGCCTTCATTTCATCCAATGTATCGACGGTTATGAAATTTTCGTCGCGGAACGCCTTCGCTTTCTCGTACATTTCGCGCTGGATTTCGTCCAGCATCCGGGCCACTTCCCGTACGAGGTCCGACTGCGGGACGATTCGCTTCTCGCCGGAGATGCGCGAGACGAGAACGGCTTGTCCGTTTTCCATATCGCGCGGTCCGAGCTCCAGCCGAAGCGGGACGCCGCGCATCTCGTACTCGTTGAATTTCCAGCCGGGGCTCAGATCGGCGCGGTCGTCGACGCGCACCCGGACGCCGGCCGCTTTCAGCTCGGCGTACAGCTCGTCTACCCGGGCTATGACCTGCTCCCTCGTCTTCGGCGGACCGATCGGGATCATGATCACCTGCGTCGGCGCCACCTTCGGCGGCAGCGCCAGCCCGCGGTCGTCGCCGTGCACCATAATGAGCGCGCCGATCAGCCTCGTGCTGACTCCCCATGACGTCGTATGCGCATATTGCTGCTTGTTCTCCCGGTCCAGATACTTGATGTCGAAAGCGGCAGCGAAGTTCGTGCCCAAATAGTGGGACGTGCCGGCCTGCACGGCGCGGCCGTCTTTCATCATCGCCTCGATCGAGAACGTATCCACCGCGCCGGCGAATTTCTCGGAAGGCGTCTTCTGGCCCCCGATGACCGGAATCGCCAGAAACTCTTCCACAAACGAGCGGTACACCTCCAGCATCCGCATCGTTTCCTCGCGCGCTTCCGCTTCCGTCTCATGCGCGGTATGCCCTTCCTGCCATAGAAACTCGCTCGTCCGCAAAAACGGCAGCGTCCGTTTCTCCCAGCGCACGACGTTCGCCCACTGGTTGATCAAGAGAGGCAGGTCGCGGTACGACTGAATCCATTTGGCGTACATATGGCCGATCATCGTCTCGGACGTCGGGCGGATGGCCAGACGCTCCTCCAGCTTCTCGCCTCCCGCTTCCGTCACCCAGGGCAGCTCGGGATTGAAGCCCTCGACATGCTCTTTCTCCTTCTGAAAGAAGCTTTCCGGAATGAACAGCGGGAAGTAGGCGTTGCGGTGCCCCGTTTCCTTGAACCGGCGGTCCAGCTCGCGCTGGATGTTCTCCCAAAGCTCGTAGCCTTCGGGGCGAAACACGATGCAGCCCCGCACGGGCGAGTAGTCCATCAGCTCGGCCTTGCGGATGACATCGATGTACCAGCGGGAAAAATCTTCGCCTTGCGGCGTAATTTCCGTCACGAATTGTTTCTCTTTCGACATATGGGCTTAATGCTCCCCTCTGACCAATCGCAAAATATCGTTGTACGTAACTGCCAGCATTAGCAGCATGAGCATCGCGAAGCCGATAAAATGAACCATGCTTTCGCGGTTCGGATCTACCGGTCTGCCCCGCAGCGCTTCCAGGCCCAGAAACACAAGCCGGCTGCCGTCGAGAGCCGGTATCGGCAGCAGGTTGAAAATGCCGAGATAGAGGCTGAGAAGCGCCGCCCATGACGTAAGCTGCGTAATGCCTCTCATCGCAATCTGGCTGGTCACTTCCGCCGTCCGCACCGGGCCGCCGAGATCGTCGAGCTTGAATTCGCCGAATATCAGCTTCTTGAATCCTTCGAAAATGCTGACGGTCATGTCCTTCATCAGAACGCCGGAACGAACGATCGTTTCGCCGAATCCGGCCTGCCTGGTCGGGTACGCGGCCGTCAAGCCGACCTTGCCGACTCCGGATTCCGGATCGAGCACCGGCGTCAGCTTGATATCGACCGGTTTTCCGTCGCGGATAACCGTCATCACGAGCGGTTTGCCCGCGGACTCGCCGATCATCCCGATCATCTTATCGAAATCGGCACCGATCTTCTCGCCGTTGATGCTGTCAATCACATCGCCCTTCCGCAAATCGGCTTTCGCAGCCGGCATCCCTTCGAGCACTTCGTTCACGAGCAGCCGGTCCGGGGGTTCGACGGGAATGCCGGCCATTTGGATATAGGCGCCGAACAGCACGAACGCCAGGATGAAATTCATCGCCGGTCCGGCAAAAATGGCAAGCGCCCGCTGTCCGACCGTCTTGCTCCCGAATTGACGGTCAAGCGGCGCGATTTGCGTTTCTCTTCCTTTCGCGATCATGACCGCTTGCGGATGGATGTCGTAACGCTCGCTTTCCCCTTCGACGTTGAGCGAAACGGACAGCCGCCGCTCGAGATCGATCGCTTCGACTTCGCCGCGGATGACGTTCGTCCGCTCGTCCAGCCGGTCGAGATAGATGCGCGTCACCCGATCGCCCGCCACGCGAACGGCAATCGTCTGGCCGGGCTTCACGTCGACAATTTCGGGATCTTCGCCGGCCATGCGCACGAAGCCGCCTGCCGGAATAAGACGCAGCGTATAGCGCGTCTCGCCGCGCTTGATCGAGAACAGCTTCGGTCCGAAACCGATCGCGAATTCCCTCACGAGTATGCCGGCGCGTTTGGCAAAAAAGTAATGTCCCCATTCATGTACCGTCACAATGAGGAAAAATACGAAAACGGTCAAAAAGACGACCTGCAACGTTTCCATGTCGTGCCTCCTGTTCGCGAGCGGCCTGTACTACATAGATTATCATTATTCCACCGTCGGATACAAGAGAACCGCTTTCCCGTTTATCCTTTTGCCGCTTCCGCAGCTTTTCGCGCCCACTCGTCCGCTTCGGCGATTTCCCCGAGTCCCGGATTCGCGACCGCCGTATGCCGTTCCAAAACGGCTTCCACGATCCGCTCGATCGAAAGAAACGGGATTTCCCCGCGCAAAAACCGGGCTACCGCCACTTCGTTGGCCGCGTTGAACACGGTCGGCGCCGTCCCTCCTGTCCGTCCGCTCTCATAAGCCATCCGCAGGCAAGGATACCGGTCGAAGTCCATCTCCCGGAAATGCAGGCTGCCGGCCTTCGCCAGATCGAGACGCGCAGCAGGCGTCCGCCGCCGCTCCGGATACGTCAGCGCATATTGAATCGGCACCCGCATATCGGGCATGCCGAGCTGCGCGACGATGCTGTTGTCGACGAATTCGACGAAGGAGTGGACGATGCTTTCCGGATGAATGAGCACATCGATCCGCTCGTAAGGAAGGCCGAACAGCCAATGCGCCTCGATGACCTCCAGCCCCTTGTTGGCCATCGTGGCGGAATCGATCGTGATCTTCGCGCCCATCGACCAGTTCGGATGGCTCAGCGCCTGCTCGACCGTCACATCCGCCAGCTCCTCGCGGCGCTTGTCGCGGAACGCCCCGCCGGAAGCCGTAAGCACGATGCGCTGCACCGAGGCGCGGTCTTCGCCGTTCAGACATTGAAAAATCGCGGAATGCTCGCTGTCCACCGGGAGAATCGGCACCCCCTTGGCGGCTGCCCTTTCCATCACGAGATGCCCTGCCGTGACAAGCGTCTCCTTGTTGGCGAGCGCAATCGCCGCACCGGCATCGATCGCCGCCAGCGTGGCGTTCAGGCCGCGGCTGCCGACGATGCCCGTCACGACCATGTCCGCGCCCGAGCCGCCCGCAATTTCGACAAGCCCTTCTTCCCCGTAAAGGACACGCGTGCCGGGGGGAACGAACGGACGGACCTGCTCGGCCGCTTCCTTCGTCGCAAGGCATACTTGCGCCGGCCGGAACCGCTTTGCTTGTTCGATCAGCAGCTCCGTGTTGCCGCCGGCCGCAAGACCGACGATCTCGTACCGGCCGGGATCGCTTGCGACAACGTCCAGCGTCTGCGTGCCGATCGATCCCGTCGACCCGAGAATGGCAATTTTATTCAATGCGTTTCCTCCTAAATCTGTTGATGAAGGCGGCCCGTCATCCGGGCAGAAGACCGATGAGAAGGAGCAGCGGGAACACGATCAGCCAGCTGTCGCAGCGGTCGAGCACGCCGCCGTGTCCCGGCAGCAGATTGCCGCTGTCTTTTACGCCGCGCAGACGTTTATAGGCCGACTGGATCAGATCGCCGAATTGGCCGGCTACCGCTGCGAGCAGTCCGATAGCAAGCGCGGTGCCCAGCGAGAATGCATCCGGGGCCGACAGCGCGAATACGCAAGCTACCGCAAGCGAAAGCGCGATGCCGCCGACGGAGCCTTCGACCGTTTTGTTCGGACTGATGGCCGGCCACAGCTTCCGCTTTCCGAACAGCCGTCCGGCAAAGTAAGCGCCGATATCCGATGCCCAAATGCAGCCGAAAGCGAGCGCGGTCCACAGCAAGCCGTCCGGTTCCGCCGCGCGTACCGCCACCATGGCGTGAAATCCGAAACCTATGTAGAAAGCGCCGAGCAGCATGAGCGCGGCGCCGTCAATTGTCGTTTTATTTTTCGTGACGACGGTCAGGACGAGAAGCAGCAGCATGAGCAGCCATGCCGCCGTCAGCGCGGCGGGCTGTTCAAGCTTCAGGACATCCCACGGCAGCAGGAAATAGAGCACGCCGGCATAACCGGCGAGCGCCGCGGGATGATGCCAGGCGAAACCGTTGAGACGCGCATATTCGGCGAAGCCGATCAGCGCGAGCAGCAGAATCAGCCCGTAGTACGCCCACCCGCCGACAATCGCGAGCAGCACGAATACGGCTCCGGCAGCAAGACCGGTTACGATACGCTGTTTCAATGTCAGTGCCACACTCCAGAAGCGGATGCTAAATGCCGCCGTACCGGCGCGCTCTCCGCTGGTATTCGCTAATAGCCTCGAGAAAATGCTCCTCGGTAAATTCCGGCCAGTAGACGTCGGTAAACCACATCTCGCTGTAGGCCATCTGCCACAACATAAAGTTGCTGAGCCGCAATTCGCCGCTCGTACGGATGACCAGATCGGGGTCGGGCAGACCGCTGCTGAGCAGCCGTTCCGACATCGTCTTCTCGTCGATGGCATCAAGCGACAACTCGCCTCGCTGCACCGCCGCGGCAATTTCCCGCACCGCGCCGAGCATTTCCTTGCGACTGCCGTAATTGAGGGCGAAATTCAGCACGAGCCCGGTATTGTTCGCAGTCCGGCTGATGGCCGTTTCCACCGCCTGCAGCGTATGGTCCGGCAATCCGCCCTTGTAGCCCATCATTCGGACCTGAACGTTGTTTTGTATCAATTCTTCCAGCTCAATCGCCAAAAACTCCTGCGGCAGACGCATCAAATAATCGACTTCCGCCTTCGGGCGCTTCCAATTTTCCGTCGAAAACGCGTATAGCGTCAAATATTTAATGCCCACCCGATCGGCGGCCATCGTAATCCGCTTTACCGTCTTCATTCCGGAATGATGACCCGCTATGCGCGGCAAACCGCGATTTTTGGCCCATCGGCCGTTGCCATCCATAATAATCGCCACATGCTGCGGCAAATTGTCTGTAGCAAGCGGTTCCGAAGGCTGCGAGGATGTTTTGCCGAATTTGGCCCAAAGTCGCTCGATCATCTTCGTTCCTCCCACCGGAATTCACACCTGACGGAAATAACGCCGGCTATTTGGCAACAAACCCCACCTGTCGGAGGGGCTGCACCTTTTTTATACTTCCATAATTTCTTTTTCCTTGGCTGCCAGCACCTTGTCCACCTCGGCGATGAAGCGGTCCGTCATCTTCTGGATGTCGTCCTGGTGACGGCGCGATTCGTCCTCGGAAATATCGGATTTCTCCAGTTTTTTAATATCGTCGTTGGCATCCCGGCGAATGTTGCGAATCGCTACCTTCGCTTCTTCGCCGAATTTCTTCGTCATTTTGACAAGCTCCGTTCTGCGCTCTTCGGTCAGCATCGGGATCGAGATGCGGATGACCGATCCGTCGTTCGCCGGCGTAAGCCCGAGATCCGATTTCAAAATCGCCTTCTCGATCGACGCCAGCGACGATTTGTCCCAGGGCTGGATAAGCAGCGTCCGGGAATCGGGGGTGTTGATATTGGCAAGCTGATTGACCGGCGTCATCGTGCCGTAATATTCCACCTGCACCCGGTCGAGCAGCGATGGAGTGGCACGGCCGGCGCGCAGCGTTGCCAGATCGCGTTTCAACGCGGCGATCGCTTTGTCCATGCGCTCTTCGGCGCTTTTTTTGATGGACTGCGGCATCAGTCGACACTTCCTTTCACAATAGTTCCGATTTTTTCACCAAGCACGACCCGCTTGATGTTGCCTGGCTCCGTAATGGAGAAAACGACGAGCGGAATGTTGTTGTCCATGCAGAGAGACGCGGAAGTTGAATCCATAACGCCAAGATTGCGGTTCAGGACATCGAGATACGTCAATTGGTCGAACTTCTCGGCGTTGGCGTCCTTGAACGGATCGGCGGAATATACGCCGTCGACTTTGTTCTTCGCCATCAGAATGACTTCGGCTTCGATTTCCGCGGCCCGCAGCGCCGCGGTCGTATCGGTCGAGAAGAACGGATTGCCGGTGCCGGATGCGAAAATGACGACGCGGCCCTTCTCCAGATGCCGAATCGCCCGCCGCCGGATATACGGCTCCGCGATTTGCTGCATCGCAATCGAGGTTTGCACGCGGGTCGGCACGCCGATCGCTTCGAGCGCATCCTGCAGCGCCAGCGAATTCATAACCGTCGCCAGCATGCCCATATAGTCTGCCGTCGCCCGGTCGATGCCTTTCTCCATACCGGCAATGCCCCGCCAAATATTGCCCCCGCCGACGACGATGGCCACTTCCACATTCAGGTTCACCACTTCTTTAACCTGTTCGGCGATCGATGAGATCATGCCCGCATCGATGCCAAAACCGTTCTGGCCGGCCAGCGATTCGCCGCTCACCTTCAACACAATACGTTTGTACACGGGACTTTCCAACATCGTTTACCTCCATCTTGCACCTCGTCATGCGACGCGGCTGCTATAACGAATTGCGGTCTGAACGCACGAAAATTCAGGCGGGGCGGCGCCCCGCCCCGCCTGAAAGCGATCGGAATTACAGTTTGGCCTGGGACATAACCTCTTGAACGAAGTTGTCCTGCTTTTTCTCCAGCCCTTCGCCGAGCTCGAAACGCGCGAAGCGGCGGATCGAGATGTTCTCGCCGATCGTGCTGATTTTCTCGCTCAGCAGCTGGCTGATCGTTTTGTCCGGATCTTTAATGAACTGCTGCTCCAGCAGGCAGTTTTCTTCATAATATTTGCCGATGCGGCCTTCCACCATTTTATCGACAATGTGAGCCGGCTTGCCTTCGTTCAACGCCTGGGCTTTCAAAATTTCGCGTTCCTTGTCCAGCTCTTCCTGCGGCACGTCTTCACGACGCACATACTTCGGATTGGCGGCCGCAATCTGCATCGCGATGTCGCGCGCAAATTCGCGGAACTGGTCGGTCTTGCCGACAAAGTCGGTTTCGCAGTTGATTTCGACGAGAACGCCGATCCGTCCGCCGGCGTGAATGTACGATTCGACGACGCCTTCCGTGGCGATGCGGCCCGCTTTGCTCGCCGCAGCCGAAAGCCCTTTCTCGCGGAGAATATCTACGGCTTTGGCCAGATCGCCGTTCGCTTCCTCCAGCGCTTTTTTGCAATCGAGCATGCCTGCCCCCGTTTTTTCACGCAGTTCTTTTACCGCACTTGCGCTTACTGCCATTCGAAACCCTCCTGATGATATGTTGGTATTGGAATGATCGCGCCGCTTGGCTTGGCGGTTTTCATTCGAAAAAAAGGGCGGTGAGAGGTTATTCACCTTCCGACCACCCTTTTTGGTTCAATCGCCGCAATTACGCGGTCGTTTGTTCGCCTTGACGGGCTTCCACAATCGCGTCAGCCATTTTGGATGTGAGCAATTTCACGGCGCGGATGGCGTCGTCATTGCCCGGAATGACATAATCGATTTCGTCGGGATCGCAGTTGGTATCGACGATACCTACAATCGGGATGCCGAGCTTGCGGGCTTCCGCTACGGCAATGCGCTCTTTGCGCGGGTCGATGACGAACAGGGCGCTCGGCAAAGATTTCATGCCTTTAATGCCGCCGAGGAACTTCTGCAGCCGCTCTTTCTCTTTGCGGAGAATGATGACTTCTTTCTTCGGCAACACTTCGAACGTGCCGTCTTCTTCCCAGGTTTCCAACTGCTTCAGACGGTCGATCCGCTTCTGAATCGTCTGGAAGTTGGTCAGCGTGCCGCCCAGCCAGCGCTGATTGATGTAGAACATGCCGCAGCGCTCGGCTTCGTCCTTCACGGAGTCTTGCGCTTGCTTCTTCGTGCCCACAAACAGGACGGTGCCGCCTTCTTCCGCCAGGGAGCGTACAAAATTGTAGGCTTCCTCGACTTTCTTGACCGTCTTCTGCAGGTCGATAATGTAAATGCCGTTACGTTCGGTGAAGATATAACGATCCATTTTCGGATTCCAGCGACGGGTTTGATGCCCGAAGTGAACCCCAGCCTCAAGGAGCTGTTTCATGGAGATAACCGCCATCTTCACAACACCTCCCAAATTCGGTTTTTGTCGAAATCCTCCGCCGATCGCACTTTTCGCCAAGACTCCGGCCGGGCCGAAGCACCGTTGACGAAATTGATCGGCGTGTGAATTTAACGCCGTCACTTACTATACCATAACCTTCAATGCCGCGCAAGCCGGGAAAAAAGACGCGGTTCCCGCCTTCCTCCGGCGCGAACCGCTACGGTTCCAGCAGCGCCTTGCCTTCCTCGGGCGGCAGCGGCTGACTCGACACAATCTCTATGATTTCTTGCAGATCCGGGCTGTCCGGGAAGCGGAAATAGCCGGCCCGTACGACCTTTTTCGCTTTCCGCATGGCGGCGACAAACGCTTCCTCCCGCGCGATCAGTCCTTTGGCGGCAAGAATGGCCGCCGTCTCGGTGACGCTCGATCCCGGCGGAATGCGGACAACCGTCCCCGTCTTGCCTCCGGACCCGTCCGTCCCGCTTTCCGCGGCTTCCGCGGCGGTTCGGCCGGGTTCCTCTCCGTCCGACGTCCCGGGCGACTCCCTGTCCGACGTCCCGGATTTCCTGACATCAAGCGCCGCTGATTGCTTGGCGTCCGGCGGCGCGGACGATTTGACGGCCGGCATTTCCGCCTTGTCCCCGGCTGCCGCCGCCGGCTGCCGCTCTCCCGCTTGAGCTTCCGCTTCCTCGAGCGCGTCTCGGACAGCGTCTTCGATCAGCTTGTCCGCTTCGGCCTGGGTATAAAGTTTCGGTTCTTCCGGCGGGTTGCTAAACGCGTTCAGCTCTTCGCGCTGCCGCTCGCCGACCAGCATCAGCTGCAGCAGCAGCGCGCCCGCCATCAGGCCGATGCCGAGACCGATCAGGAAGCTCCGGTTTCTAATCACGGGCAGCCGCCTCCCGTTCGGCCAGTTGCAAAATCAACTGCACCTCGCCCTTCGGCATATTCGTTTTGCGGGCGATCGCTTCGATCGATTTGCCCTGCTCGCGGAGACGGAACAGCTGCGCATAGCGATCGCGGATCGAACCGGACTCCGGCTCCGCGGCTTCTTCGGCGGCGGGCGCGTTCCCCCGCTCCGCAGCGGCAGGCGGTTCCGGTTGAACCGGGACGGACCGTACCGGCTCCGGCCTGACCGGCTCTGCGGCCGCCGCTTTCAGAGCGGCCAGATCGCGCTCCAGCCGGCCGCATCTCTCCTCCAGCTCGGCGATGCGCCGTTCGCCGTTTTCGGCGCGCACCCGCGTCTCTTCCCGCAGCTTGCCCGTCAGCCCGACGAGCTCGCGGTGATCCGCCTCCATGTTCTCCATAAACTGATCGAGCGCCGTCTCCATATTGCGCAACGATTGACCGGATTGCGCCGTCTGTTTTCGCGGAAGCGCAAGACCGCATACAAGCGCGAACGCGCCGAGAAGAACGATATATTGCCAAGGCTGCAATGTTGTCCACCTGCACTTCCTGCTTTTCATTTATAATGAAATGTCGATATGGCGGCCTTTGAACGGATGGGACGAATGCTGCGCTTGCCGCTTGTCCCCGCTGCGGCCGCTGTCGTCCTCCCCGTCCCCGGCGCCCGGACTGCCCGCTCTATGCCGGCCGCTCTGCTCCTTGTGCCGGCTGTCCTTCACATTAAGTCCTTCCGCCAGCTCGACCGCAGCGTTGCGGGTACGCTGCTGCTCCGTCTGCTTGGCCGCGGCCTGGCCCAGAATCGCCTGATCCGCCGCCGGCTTGGCCTGCGCATGGCTCTGAATGCCGGACATTTCCGGCGTGCGGGGGACGGACATCTGCAGATCGATCGGACGATACTTCATGCTGCGCCTCCTGTCCGCGATCCAACGCGTTTATTCAAGAACGGTAAGGAACGGTGCTGATATCCCCGTCGGCGTAGCAGAACGTGACGCGGGAGGCCGGGTCCTTTACGAAACGGGTATAACGGCCGATCACGATTTTCGTTCCGCCGTATACGGTATGAACGACATTTACGCGAGCGTTCTCCGCATCTTCCAACATTTTTTCGATCGCAAGAATCTGTTCGCGCAGCTCGTCCTGCTCTCTCTGGGCCTGCTGCTTCGTCGACAAAAGCTTGACGCGCATCGCCATTCGGTCGGGAGTGAGCTGACCGGAAGCGGCAAACTGATCCAGCAGCGCCAGCGCCTTTCCCGTCTTGTCCAGACTGTCCGTACATTCCTTCAGCTTCGTCCGCAGCCCGATCAATTCCGCGCGCAGCTCCGGCTTGACGCCGACTTCCACCGTAGTCGCCGTCGACATCGTATTGCCGAGCGTCCGCACCGACACCCGTTCGCCCGCCTGAATGACGCCGCCGACGATCAGCCCTTTCGCGCCGATGCACTCGACGTTCCGCCCTGCCTTCACCTGCGAGTGCATAATGCTTTGGGAGACGATGACATCCTCGCCGGCCGTCACGTTGCCGTCCTGAATGAAAGAGCTGCGCACCGTTTTGTTCGCTTTGACGAGTCCCTTGTGGCCGGCCATGATGCCGCCGGTAATTTCGATCGATCCTCCCGCCTCCAGCATCGCGCCTTCCACGCCGCCGACGATCCGGATGTCCCCGGCGGCTTTCACGCTGAAGCCGGTAAGCACGTTGCCGCGTACGACGACGTTCCCGACGAAATCGATGTTTCCGATATTATAGTCGACATCGCCGTTCACTTCATATACGGGAAACACATTGATCTTGTCGCCGTCCGTCTTGCTGACCATGCCGTCGATCGTCGCATAGAGCGCCGTCTGCTCCGGATTGGTGACTACATTTTTGCCGATTTTGAAACGCGCCTCACGCCCTTTCCGGCCGGGCACGGGATCGCCCGTAACCGCCCTTCCGTCCTTTCCCGGCTTCGCCGGAATGCGCTCCGCGATCAATTGGCCGCGCTTGACGTTGCTGAGGCGGAGAACGTCCCTGAAATCGACCTTGCCATCCTGCGCTTGCGCCGGTTTTCGTTCCGCCCCCGCTTCCGCCACCATGCGAATGGAACCGTCCTCACCGTCTGTCGGTTCGTCCCCGCTCGCAATCAAAGCCGCTCCGGAGAAAAATTTGATCGGCGCCGCGGCGATTTCCTTCAACAGTTCGGTACGAATCCCGTACACGACCCCCTGGCTTTGCACATAACTTTCCAATTCCTCCGCCGTAAAGGAGATGGTGTCGTCCACTTGCGCAAACTCCAGGTAGGCCGACAGCTTGTCATGAGAAATGCGGATACGGATATAACGGTCCAATGATGAAGGCACGGACAAATCGCTCTCCTCCTTTCCGCTTTAATACTACTTTAATACTTCTTTAACCTGCATAATACGGTATTAATACTGCAAAAGCTGCTGTTTTTGTTTGGCCAATGCGCTGCGCAAGCGGAGAATCGCCTTGGAATGCAGCTGCGATATGCGCGACGGAGACAGCGACATCACTTCCGCGATTTCGCTCAGCGACAATTCCTCGTAGTAGAACAGGGATACGACGGTCCGTTCCTTCTCCGTCAGCCGGTCGATCCCCTTGACGAGCGCTTCCTTCAAATAATGCTCATGAACTTTGTATTCCGGATTTTTCGCTTTTTCGTCCACGAGCAGCGACATGCGGGTTTCCGCGTCCTCCTCGCGGATCGGGTCTTCCAGTGAACAGACGGTCGTCACCGCGATTTCCTGCAGCATCTGATTGAATTCTTTCTCGCTTACATTCAGATGCCGGCTCATTTCTTCGTCGGTTACGGAACGCAAATACCGCTGCTCCAGAACCTGGTAAGCCTCTTCGACCTTCTTCGCTTTTTCCCGCACCGACCGCGGAACCCAGTCGCCTTGCCTGAGCCCGTCGATAATGGCCCCGCGTATGCGCCAGGACGCGTACGTTTCGAACTGCAGCCCCCGGCGGTAATCGAATTTCTCGATCGCGTCGATCAACCCCATCACGCCGTTGCTGGTCAGATCGTCTTTGGACACATTTTGGGGAAGACCCGAGGCCATCCGTTTCGTCACATAATCCACCAACGGAAGGTAGCTCTCGATCAACTGTTTTTTCGCTTCGATATCCTTGCTTTCTTTCCACCGCTCCCATATCTCGATGTTCGACAGATGATGCGTTTTCGGCTCCGCCATCTTGCCGTCGTCCTCCTTCCTTGCATCGCTATGGAGTTTCAGGTGAAAAAAGCCGTCAATTCATGCTGCGAATCGCTTCCGCCAGTTTCCCGGGTTCCTGCTGCTTGACCGATGTCAGGCGGGGCGGCTGAAGGGGCTGAAAACCGACGTCCGCCTGCTGCCCGGAATTTTCCGGCGTCTGCACGGCGCCGGGCGCTTCCCATTGACGCTTCAACATTCCGGTCAAATCATCCGTCTCGTCCGGGGTCGTCAAATCGAGTTGCCCGCCTTTGTTCTCCTCCGCCGCGCCGGCTTCATCCCGCAAAACGGGCGGACGGAGCGCCATGCCGAGCATCGCCCGCAGCGCGAATGACAAGACGAACATCGCCGTAAAGGCGTACACGGCCCGAATGCCGGACACGCCGAGCGGATTGCTGGCGTATGAGACAAGAAAGGTCGGTATTGCCGCTACAAAACCGAGCACGATATTCCAGCGCCAAGTTCCCGTCATCATCAAATCTCCTTCGTTCCAAGCTGTACGCTGCGAATCGTCATGATACCGGTCAGACTGTCGAATTCGATCGTGCGGCCCCAGCTGCCTCCCGTATCTTCGGCCGCGATTTCGATGCCCGCTTCCTGGAGCGCCGCGGTGCACGACTCCACGTTGCGCTGGCCGATGCGCATCATTTCGCTGCCCGAATACGAAAACATTTGCGCGCCGCCGGCCATTTTGGCGACAAGCCGGTCTGCCGAGGCGCCGGCGGCGACCATCCGGACGATAAGCGCCGGAATGGCCGTATCGGCATATTTGGCGACGTTGAGCTGCGCTTCCCTGGCGATAGACGACGACGGCAGCATGACGTGGGCCAGGCCCGCAATCCGCATCCGCTCGTCGTATAAGGCGACCCCGACGCAGGAGCCGAGCCCCGCCGTTTTGAGCACATCGCCGCCGGCGGCGATATTCAGTTCGGCCATTCCGACCTTGACCATTTTTTTCTGGATCATTCGACGGGCACTCCCAGCGCACGGAAAATTTTCACGAACGATTCCGGATCGGGAATGAGGAAAAAACGGCCCTTTAACGCTTCCCCGCCTTCCAAAAACGTCGTTTCGATCAGCAAGGCCGAATCCCCCATTTCGCCGTACTGTACGAGTCCGTAGCTTAATATCGCACCGGCCATATCGAGCGCGATCGCCGGAACGGTAGGCGCAAGCGACATCCGCGTAAAGTCGGCCAGCGAAGACAGATAGGAACCGGCCAAAATGTTCCCGATCTCGCACAGGGCGGACAATTCCATCTCCGTATAACCGTCCGGCTGCTGCGCTTCGATCGCCAGGAAGCGGCGCAGCAGCGCCTTGGCGGAATCTTCCTCGACGATAAAGAACAGATTGCCGGGCGCCTCGCCCTCCACGCGCAAATAAACGGCGAATACGATCTGTTCCGGACCGCCGACAATGTCGGCGATCCGCTCGAACGGCATCAGGCTGACGCGCGGGACGGCCATATCCACCTGCTTGTCCAGCAAGCGCGACAACGCCGTGGCGGCATTGCCGGATCCGATGTTGCCGACCTCACGCAGCACATCCAGCTCGAATTCCTCCAACCGGTCAAGGACGTTCACACCTAAGCCTCCATCTGCTCAAGCTGAACGATTTCGTTTTTGTTCAATACTTCGCTCAGATTCAGCATGATCAGCAGCCGGTCGTCCAGCTTGGCGATTCCGCGCAAATATTTGGCTTTGATGCCGCCGACCACCTCAGGCGGCTGGTCGATCGCATCCTCGTCGATGTCCGTTACGTCGTTCGCCGCGTCGACGATAAATCCGACCTCCATATCGTTCACCGCCACGACGATAATCCGCGATTGTTCGGTCGGCTCCGTCTCCTTTAACCCGAACCGTCCTTTAAGATCGATAACCGGGACGACGACTCCGCGCAAATTCATGACGCCTTTGACAAACGGCGGCGTTTTCGGCACCCGGGTAATCGGGGCCATTCGCTCGACCGTGCGGACTTTGTCCACTTCAATGCCGTATTCCTCGTTTGCCAGCGTGAAGACGATCACTTTCAATTCTTCTCCCATGCTTCAGCCCTCCCTATTTGATCAATCCGTTCGGATCGATAATGAGCGCGACCTGGCCGTCGCCGAGAATCGTAGCCCCCGCCACGATATCGGTATTCGGCAAATACGAGCCGAGCGTCTTCAATACGATCTCGCTTTGACCGATAAATTCGTCGACCATGACGGCAGCCCATTTATCGCCTTTCCGCACGATAATAACTTCGGTTTCTTCCTCGGCGCTTTCGTCATAATCCGGCGATTCGAGAATGCGGCTGAGCGACAGCACCGGAATGACCGCGCCGCGATATTCGATCATCCGGTTGCCGTGGATAAGACGGATCTGCTCCTGCCGGATGATCGCCGTTTCCGCAATGGAAGAAAGCGGAATGGCGTATTTTTCCGAGCCGAGCTTCACGAGCATCGCCGAGATGATCGACAGCGTCAGCGGCAGCTCGACGGAAAATTTCGTACCTTTGCCTTCCGACGTCCGGATCGTTACGTTGCCGCCGAGCGAGGCGATCTTCGAGCGGACGACGTCCAGTCCGACGCCGCGTCCGGAAATATCGGAAATCGTGTCGGCCGTGCTGAAGCCCGGCGCGAAGATAAGCATCGCGATTTCATCGTCGGACATTTTGCCCGCTTCTTCCGCCGTCAGAATGCCGCTTGCGATCGCCTTGTTCTTCACCTTCTCGCGATTGATCCCCCGGCCGTCGTCCTCGACTTCGATGAACACGTGGTTGCCGCTATGGTAAGCGCGCAGATGTACGGTGCCCGTCTCCGGCTTGCCGGCCGCGATCCGCTCGCTCACGCTTTCGAGACCGTGATCGATCGAGTTGCGCAGAAGATGGACGAGCGGATCGCCGATTTCGTCGATCACGGTACGATCGAGCTCGGTTTCCGCGCCGGTGATGACCAGCTCGACCTTTTTGCCCAGGCTTTTGGCCAAGTCCCGGATCATTCGCGGAAAACGGTTGAATACGGATTCGACCGGCACCATGCGCAGCTTCAGCACGATATTTTGCAAATCGCCGCTGACGCGGGTCAGATGCTCGACCGTATCGGTCAGCTCCGGCTTGCGAATTTCCGAAGCGAGCTGCTCCAGTCGGACGCGGTCGATCAACAGTTCGCTGAACAGGTTCATCAAGGTGTCCAGCCGGTCGATATCGACGCGGATCGTCCGCGGAAGCGCTCCTCCAGCCGCGGCGGTTTGCGCCTTGGCGGCCGCAGCCTGCCGCTTCGCTTCCCGGGCCGCTTCCGGCGCTCCGGCAGCAGGGGGCGCGGAAGGCGCCGCGGGGGCGGAAGGAACGTTCGGTCTGGCCAATATTTGCAGCGATTCGGGATCGAGCTTCGTCACAGCGGCTTCTTCGATTTCGGAAATAGCGGCGACCTGCTGCTGCAGCTCCTCCTGCGATAACGAGGAGATGGCAAAGACGGTAAAGGTACGATCGAATTTCTCCTGCTCCAGATCCTGAACGGAAGGCTCCGATTTCACGACTTCCCCGTGCCGCTCCAGCAAATCGAAAACCATATAGGCACGGGCCGCTTTCAGCACGCAATCTTCGCGGACCGTCACCGTAATATGGTAGACCTGGTGGCCGCTGTCCATCGACTGCTGCAGAACGGACACCTGATACTGGTCAAGCTGCAATCCGGAATCCCCGGCGCCCGCTGCGCCTTCGGCGGCGCCGCCCGCTGCGGGACCGCCGCCGGCGTTGTAATCTCCTTTCACGATCGCCTGCAGCGAAGCGACGATCGCGGACACATCGGCGCTCCCCGCTCCTCCGGCCGTAATATCCTGCACCATCGATTCCAGCGCGTCCAATGATTTGAAGAGCGTATCGAATATGAAACTGTCCATCCGCAGCTTGCTGTTGCGCACCAGATCGAGAACATTTTCCATTTCATGCGTCAGGGAAGCCAGATCCTCGAAGCCCATCGTCGCCGCCATCCCTTTCAAGGTATGGGCCGAACGAAATATGGCCTGGACGATCGTCAAGTCCTCGGGCGTATTTTCCAGCTGCAGCATGTTGTCGTTCAACGCTTGCAGATGGTCGCCCGCTTCATCAATAAACATCGATAAGTACGCATTCATATCCACGGCCATGCACCTCCTCTTAACCTAAATATTGCGTTCCGGATTCCCGATGTTCCGAAGGACGTCCCCGTCCCCAGCGCCGTCACGATCCCGGCCTCGGACCGCGTCCGCAAGATGTCCCGCTATGCGGTGCAGCGGCAGAACCGTCCGCACGCTTCCGCTTTCGATGGCCGCCCGGGGCATGCCGAATACGACGCATGTCTCTTCGGCTTCGGCGATTGTCGATACCGCTCCGCTTTTCGCAAGCGCGATCATCCCTTTCGTCCCGTCGCTGCCCATTCCCGTCATAATGACGGCGTGCCGCCGCAGCTCGGTATACGGGACGAGCGACTCGAACAGGACGTCGACCGAAGGCCTGTGCCCGCTGCGGGGATGAGCGTCCGTCAGCCGGATGAAATAGCCGTCCGCGTCCCGTCCCAATTCGAGATGGAAGCCTCCGGGGGCGATATAGACGACACCCGCGGCTACTCTCTCTCCCTGCCGCGCTTCGGTAACTTTGAGCGCGCTGAAAGCGTCGAGCCGCTCGGCCAGCGAAAGCGTGAAGCGCGGAGGCATATGCTGCACGACGAGCACCGGCGCCGCCAGATCGGCCGGAAGCGCCGTCACGACCTCGTGCAGCGCCCGCGGGCCGCCGGTCGACGTGCCGATCGCGACGATGTCGCGAAACCGATAGGCCGCTTCATCGGGCCGACGGACCGCAGCCGGCGGACGCGCCGCGCCCGCAGCGCCCGCAGCGCCCGTCAGCGGCGCAGCGGCTGCCGCGGGCTTGACCGGCTTGACCGGCTTGACCGGAGCAGCGGCGGACGGCGGATTCGCAGAAGGCGCGGCTGCCTTGCGGCGGACGGCCGCCGCCTTCTCTTCGCTTCCCGCGTTCGGCTGCCGGCCGGCGGCAGCGCCCGGCTCCGGCTTCTCCTTTACAGCGCGGCCGCACTTCGCATCCGGGGAAAGGGGCGCCGGCTGCGGACGCTGCCGTACCGGCGGCGCGGCCGCAGAGCCGCGGGGCGGCAAACCCGGCCGCCGCGCCATTACGGCGGTGCGCAGCTTCTCCAGCAGCTGTCTGCCTGTCAGATGAATATCGCGGGAAGCGCCCAGCGTCGGCTTGCGGATGAAATCGAACGCCCCCGATTGCAAAGCCTGAATCGTATCGCGCGTATTCTGTTCGCTTATCCCCGAGAACATAATGACCGGCGTCGGGCATTCCTTCATAATAAGACGAAGCGCCTCCAGCCCGTTCATCTCCGGCATCTCCAGATCGAGCGTCACGGCGTCGGGACGATGCCGCCGGATCTCGGCCAGCGCTTCCACGCCTGTCGTCGCGGTAGCGACAACGGTGAACTGCCCGTCCGCTTCGATCAGATCCGTGATGACTTTGCGCATGAACGCCGAATCGTCGACAACCACCACGCGATATGGATCCGCTGGCGCCATCAGAAGTCTCCTCCCATTCATTAGGATCAGAATTTCCGTCCGAACATTCGCTGTATAAATTGTCTGACCCCGCCGCCACGGGAATCCGCGCCCGGCAAATCCAGATATTTGCGCGCCATTTCGGCAATGGCCCGCGAAGCGTCGGCATCCGGATAAGCGACCGTGAACGGCACCTGCTGCCTGACCGCCTTCCGCACATGGACATCGTCACGCACGATGCCGAGCGTCGGCAGCTCCGTTTTCAGAAACCGTTTGGCCGCCATATCGATTTTTTCGGCGGTCGTACGTCCTTCCGCGAAGCTTTCCGCCCGGTTGACGACAAGCCGGAAACGGACGTCTACTTCGAGCGCGAGCACCATTTTGACGAGCGCGTAGGCATCGGTAATGGACGTCGGCTCCGGTGTCGTGACGACGATCGCCTCTTCCGCCGCGGCGATAACCCGGGCCGCTTCCTTGGACAAGCCCGCTCCCGTATCGAACAGAATAATATCGTACCGGCCCTGCAGCTTCCCGATCTGTTCGGTGAAATGATCGAGCTCGTCCGGCGTCAGATCGAGCAAATCCGCGAAGCCGGAGCCGCCGGCGACATAGTGCAGGTTTTCCGGCCCGGTCTGGATAATGTCCCAGATCGTCTTCTCGCGCTTCAGCAGATGGTACAGGCTGTACCGCGACGATTGGCCCATCAGCACGTCCATGTTCGCCATGCCGATATCGGCGTCGAAGACGAGCACCTGCTGACCGAGCCGCTGCAGGCAGAGCGCGAAATTGAGACTGAAGTTGGATTTGCCGACGCCGCCTTTTCCGCTGGTCACCGTGACGATCCGGGTCTGCCGGCCCGCCTCCTGCCGCTCCCGGCGGAGCACGAGATGGCGAAGCGCCTCCGCCTGATCAATCATCGGGAGCATCTCCCAGCAGCTTGGCGACATAACGGTCTGCGCGAAAAGGCTCGATGTCGTCCGGCACCGTCTGTCCCCCGGTAATATAGGCCAACTTGAGCTGATGCTCGAGCACGACGTTGAGGATGCCCCCGTACGTTTCGGTCTCGTCCAGCTTCGTGAACAACGCCTTGGTTACGCCGTATTTGGCGAATTGTCCGGCGATCGCCGTCATATCGGCCGATTTCGCCGTCATGCTGAGCACGAGATACGTGTCGCTCCGGTCGCCCGCGCGCAGCAGGCTGTTCACTTCGGATACGTGAAGCTCGCTGCGGAAATTGCGGCCCGCCGTATCCATGAAGATCAGCTCGCAGTTTTCCAGCTGCCGGAAAGCGCGGTCCAGATCGGCGTGGGAGATGACGACCTCCATCGGCGCGTTCAATATCGACGCATACGTTCTCAGCTGTTCGACGGCGGCAATGCGGTATGTATCGGACGTAATGAAGCCGATCTTGCGCCGGTTCCGGATCGACTGTTCGGCGGCCAGCTTGGCGATCGTCGTCGTCTTGCCCACGCCTGTCGGCCCGACAAAATGGACGACGCGCGTATCCGGCCGAATTCCCTCGTCCACGAGCGGCTCCAGCCAGCCGGTCAGCACCCGGCTCGCGGCTTGCCAGAGCTGCGCCGCATCCGTCTCCGTGCCGGCCTGTTCCTTTTTCCGCAGCTCGTCGAGCAGACGGTCGACCAGTGCCGGCGCCACTTCCTGCGCAAGCAGCCGATCGGATAGCCGGCGCAGCGGACCGGACAGCGATGCGGCCGTGACCGGCAAACGCGACACGTACGCTTTCAGCTCCCGGATTTCTTTCAGCAGCTGCTGTTCCTGCTGCGGGTCGGGCCGGCTTTCGGGCGCCGGGCGCGCCGCAGCAGACGGCCCGGCCGGCGCCTCCTGCGCCGAATCGGGACCGGCCGCTTCCCCTTTGACCGCGTATAACGTCCGCACATTAGAGGACGAAGGCGGAGGCGCCTTTCGCTGCTGCGCGGCCGGTTCCGGCGGCAAAGCGGCTTCGACGGCGGCGATCACCTCGACTTTCCGCTTTCCGAACAACCCGAGAAACCCGCCCGTTTTCAGTTCCTTCGTGTTCAGTATGACCGCATCCTTGCCGAGCTCGCTGCGAATGATCGGCAGCGCCTCGGCCATGGAGCCGGCGACATAACGCTTTACTCTCATAAATTCACCACCCCGACGCTTTGAACTTCGACGTTCGGCTCAAGCTCGCTGTATGAGAGAACCGGCACATCCTGCATCGTCCGTTCGACGATCTGGCGCAAATACATCCGGATAGTCGGAGAAGCCAGAACGATCGGATTTTGTCCGGACTGCGCGACCCGGCTCACCTGCTCGCGGAGCTTATGATAGATTTGCTGCGTGGCGACGGGATCGAGCGCCAGATAGCTGCCCTGTTCGGATTGCTGAACCGATTCCGCGATGCGCTTCTCCAGCCCCGGCCCTACCGTAATGACGCGCAGCGTATCGCCGCCCCCCGAGAATTGCTGGGTAATTTGCCGGGACAGCGCTTGTCTGACGTATTCGGTCAGAACGTTCGGGTCTTTGGTGAATGGAGCATGGTCGGCCAACGTCTCGAGAATCGTGACAAGATCGCGGATCGATATTTTTTCCTTCAGCAGCTTCGCGAGCACCTTCTGCACGTCGCCGATCGACAATAGCGAAGGAATCAGCTCGTCGACAAGCGCCGGATACGTCTCCTTGACGTTTTCGATCAGCGCCTTCGTTTCCTGGCGTCCGAGCAGTTCATGGGCGTGGCGCTTGATCACTTCCGTCAAGTGGGTCGCCACGACCGACGGCGGATCGACGACCGTATAGCCCGCGAGCTCCGCCCGCTCTTTGGTCGTTTCGTCGATCCACAGCGCCGGCAATCCGAATGCCGGTTCCGTCGTTTCGATGCCGATCACGTCGTCATCTTCGATTCCGGGACTCATCGCCAGGTAATGGTTGAGCAGCAGCTCGCCTCTGGCGACCGTATTGCCTTTAATCTTGATGACATATTCGTTCGGCTTGAGCTGGATATTGTCGCGTATCCGGATGACCGGAACGACGAGGCCGAGCTCGAGCGCGCACTGCCTGCGGATCATAATGATGCGGTCGAGCAGATCGCCGCCTTGCTGCGTATCCGCGAGCGGAATGAGCCCATAGCCGAATTCGAATTCGATCGGATCGACCTGAAGCAGGCTGACGACGCTTTCCGGGCTTCTCACTTCTTCGATCTGCTGCTCCTCTTCCATCAGTTCTTCTTGCTGCTGCTTTTTCGTCAGCGTCTGCTGCATCCGCCAAGCGGCGAACGCCACGACCGCCGCGAGCGGCAGCGTCGCGGTCACGCCGATCGGCGTGAACAAGCCGAGCAGCGCGATCGTGCCGGCCACGATATACAGCAGCTGCGGATACCGGAACAGCTGTCCCGTCACATCGTGCGCCAAATTGCCCTCGGAAGCCGCGCGCGTCACGATGAGCCCCGCCGCCGTCGAGATCAGCAGCGCAGGAATTTGGCTGACAAGTCCGTCGCCGATCGTCAAAATGGAATACGTGCTGAGCGACTCTTGGAAGCTCATGTCGTGAATGGCCATGCCGACGACAAATCCGCCGATCAGATTGATAAGCAGAATAATAATCGCGGCGATCGCATCCCCTTTGACAAACTTGCTCGCGCCGTCCATCGCCCCGTAGAAATCGGCCTCGCGCTCGATTTTGGCCCGGCGTTCCCGGGCCTGCTGCTCATTGATCAGCCCGGCGTTCAAATCGGCGTCGATGCTCATCTGTTTGCCGGGCATCGCGTCGAGCGTGAAGCGCGCAGCCACTTCCGCCACCCGCTCGGAGCCTTTGGTAATGACGATAAATTGGACGACGACCAGAATGAGGAATACGATGAAGCCAATCGCAATTTCGCCTCCGGCCACCCAATTGCCGAACGTCTCGATGACTTCCCCGCCTTCCGCATGCTGCAAAATGTTCCGCGTTGTCGAGACGTTAAGCGCCAGACGGAACAGCGTCGTAATGAGCAGAAGCGCCGGGAATATGGAAAAATCGAGCGCGTCTTTCGTGTTCATCGCAATAAGCAGGATGATGAGCGCCAGCGAGATGTTGACGACGAGCAGGATATCGAGCAGTCCGAGCGGCACAGGAATGACCATCATGAGGACGATTCCGATAATGCCGAACAATATGCCCAAGTCCTTGAATGGCTTCATGACGGTCCCTCCCCGTTATCCTTGATTAAGATGATTTGACGCGTCCTTTTATTTTGTAGACGTATGCCAACACCTCCGCCACCGCCTGGAACAGATCGCCCGGAATCATGTCGCCGATATCGGTCCGATCGTAGAGCGCCCGGGCAAGAGGCTTGTTCTCCATCGTCACGACGCCGTGCTCCTTGGCGATCTCCTTGATGCGCAGGGCGACGTAATCCATCCCTTTGGCGACGACGACAGGCGCCTCCATCTCGGACGCGTCATACCGGAGCGCCACGGCAAAATGCGTCGGGTTCGTAATGACGACATCCGCTTTCGGAATCTCCTGCATCATCCGCCGAAGCGCCATCTTGCGCTGCTGCTCCCGAATGCGGCCCTTGATCAGGGGATTGCCTTCGGTTTTTTTGAATTCGTCCTTGATGTCCTGCTTGGACATCCGGATGCTCTTCTCGTATTCGTACCTTTGATACAGGTAGTCCAGAACGGCCAACACGAAGAGCACGGCGCCGATCTGCAGCCCCAGCCTGAGCGTCAGGCTCGCGGCGAATCCGAATATCTCTTCGACCGACAGAAACGAAAGCGACAGCATCCGTTTCCATTCCGAGCTGATCGTCCAGAAGACGAGCAGCCCGATGACGATCAGCTTCAGTACGCTTTTGACGAATTCGACGAGCGAGCGGACGGAAAAAATTTGTTTCAGCCCGTTGATCGGATTCAGCTTGTTCAGCTTCATCTTGAGCGGCTCGCCCGACAGCAGAAAGCCGAACTGTATCAGATTGGCCACGATGGCGACGACGACGGCGATCGCAAAAATCGGCGCCAGCATCAGCCCGACTTCCATCATGACCTGATAAGCGAGCGACATGACGTTGCCGGCCGACAATTCCATCGTGAGCCAGTCTTGCAGCAAATCCCCGAACAGGTGCAGAAGCCGCTCCTTGTAAAACCCGCCGAGCAAGAAAAAACTGAGGAAAGCAAACAGCAGGATGAGCGCTCCGGGCAACTCCACCGTTTTGGCAACCTGGCCTTTTTGGCGGGTCTCCTGCCTCTTCTTCGGCGTCGCTTTCTCGGTCTTCTCCTGATTGAACATTTGCAGATCGAGCTGCCAGCGATACGTCTGCATGCGGCGCGCCCCCTATCCGGATTGTGCCCGGCCTTGCAGCAAGCCGAACAACCGTTCAAGCGAATCGAAAAGATGAACGAACAGCTGCTCGAACAAGCTCGAAAACGCCGGCATCAGCAGCATCAGCATGATCAAGCCGATCAATATTTTGAGCGGAATCCCGATGACGAACACGTTGTACTGCGGTGCGGTTCGCGCCAGAAAACCGAGGCCGACGTCCGTCAGAAACATCGCTACAATGAGCGGCGCCGCGATCTGCAGGGCGATCATAAACGTCTCGGTGAACGTCCGCACAAGAAAGCCGCTAACCCCTCCGGCGTATATTTCCTGAAACAGACGGTTCGACAGCGGCACCCACTGGTAGCTGTCGAGCAGCGCGCGCAGTAAAAAATGGTGGCCGTTCATCGACAAAAAAACGAGCGTCAGCACGATGTATTTGAACTGGCCCATGATCGGCGAGTTGGCGCCCGTAGCCGGATCGAACACGTTGGCCATCGCAAATCCCATCTGCAAATCGATAAACGCGCCCGCCGTCTGGACGGCGGCAAAAAACATGGCGGCCGTAAAGCCGAGAAGAAGGCCGACAAGCACTTCCCGGATAACGAACAATATGTATTCGGCGTCCGGAACGACCGTCTGTTTCATCCCGTATACGAGAAAGACGAGAACCGACACGACAAAACCGAGTCCGATTTTGAACTGCGCCGGTACGGTTCGATGCGAAAACACCGGAGCGACGACAAAAAATGCGGTTATCCGACAGAATATGAGCAAAAAAACAGAAAAACCTTGCAGAATCCATGCCACCGAAAACACGCCTATCCGATGTATTGATGGAGATTGTTAAGCAAGTTGTACGTAAATCCGATCAACGTGTTCAGAATCCACGGTCCGAACAGAATGATCGATACGAGCACGGCGACAATTTTCGGGACGAAGGCAAGCGTCTGTTCCTGAATTTGCGTCGTCGCCTGCAAAATGCTGACGATCAGACCGACGACCAGACCGCTGACAAGCATCGGCGCGCTGGCTTCAAGAATCGTATAGACCGCCCGTCCCGCCAGCCCGATGACGAATTCGGAATTCACGATTGACCTCCTAAAGACTTTGCCCAGGGCAAAGTCACTTCGTAAGCATTGGCTTATTTAAAGCTGAGCAGCAGCGATTGGACGACGAGATACCAGCCGTCCACCAGAACAAACAGCAATATTTTGAACGGCAGCGAGATCATAACCGGCGGCAGCATCATCATCCCCATCGCCATCAGCACGCTCGCTACAATCATGTCGATGACGAGAAACGGAATGAAAATCATAAAGCCCATCTGAAACGCCGTTTTGAGTTCGCTCAGCACGAAAGCGGGCACGAGCACCGTAATCGGAATTTCCTCGTAGCTCGCCGGTTTTTCCGTTTTCGTATAATTCATGAACAGCAGCAGATCTTTCTCGCGCGTATGGGAGAACATAAACTTCTTCATCGGCACAGCCGCCTGCTCGAGCGCTTCGGTCTGGGTCAGCTCGCCTTTCAAATACGGCTGCAGCGCCACTTCGTTCACCTGCGCAATCGTCGGCGACATAATAAAGAAGGTTAAAAACATCGCCAGTCCGATCAGCACCTGGTTCGGCGGCATCTGCTGCGTGCCGAGCGACGTTCTCACGAATCCGAGCACGACGACGATGCGGGTAAAGCTTGTCATCAGCACCAGAATGGCGGGCGCGATGCTGAGCACGGTAATGAGCAGCAGCAAGGACAGCGCGCTCGTTCCCTGTTCGCCCTGACCGTCCCCGATCCGGATGTCGATGGAGGGGAGCGGCTCGGCGAATACCGGCATGCTCCACAGCATGACGGGCAGCAGCATTACGATAAATGAGATCCATGTTTTTTTATTC
Organism: Paenibacillus cisolokensis; assembly: GCF_050481165.1. Lineage (NCBI taxonomy): Bacteria > Bacillati > Bacillota > Bacilli > Caryophanales > Paenibacillaceae > Paenibacillus > Paenibacillus cisolokensis. The sequence goes on along the minus strand of NZ_JBCNFP010000073.1, from coordinate 28,211 downwards.
ATTCGTCCGTCAACCGATCACTTTGCTTAGTCTCTTTCAACAGCCGTTCCATCTCACGCTTCCGTTCGGTTTGAAGCTCCAGCTTTTCGCGAAGCGTCCTCTCGAACGAAGCTTCTTCCTCTGCCGGCGATTTGCCGTCCCGGCGCTTGGCGAACTTTTCGATCAGCCACTGCAGCGGAGCGGCGCCAATACCGGATGGCGATTCGGCGCGAAGCGACGCCAGCACCGCTTCCACCTCCGCCCGGTCTTCGATCTTCTCGATCAGCGTGATATCGTCGCCGACGCCGAGCAAATAGATGCGGCCGCCGAACTCCACGGCCTGCAGCGATTTATGCTGTCCGAGCGGCACCCCGCCCAGCTGACGGAAACGGCGATTGGCCCCCCATGTCCACGTGCGCCGGGACAGCCACTTCAGCACGATGACGATCAGTACGATCACGAAAAGCAAGGCGAAGATGACCCAAATGACGCTTCCGGTCATATCCGCCCCGCTGATCATGTCGGGCGGGTGGTCCGAAGTTGCCGCCGGCGCTTCCGCGGCAAGGGCGGACGGCATCGGCAACGCGAAGGCAAAAGGCAAGCCAAAGCCTGCAAACCGCTGCATAGCCGCCTCTACCCGAGCGTCTTCTTGATCGCTTCGATGACGCGGTCCGCCTGGAACGGTTTGACGATGAAGTCTTTGGCGCCTGCCTGAATCGCGTCGATGACCATCGCTTGCTGCCCCATGGCGGAACACATGATGACTTTGGCGTTCGGATCGATTTTTTTGATTTCTTTAAGCGCAGCAATCCCGTCCATCTCGGGCATCGTAATGTCCATCGTGATGAGATCGGGCTTGAGCTCTTTAAACTTTTCGATCGCTTGCATCCCGTCCGGCGCCTCGCCGACGACTTCGTAGCCGTTCTTGGTGAGAATGTCGCGAATCATCATTCGCATAAATGCTGCGTCGTCTACGATCAGAATACGATTTGCCATCTTGTCTATTTCCTCCCGGAATGATTATTGAAGTTTCTGGATTCGGTCCCACTGGCTGACGATGTCCGTGACCCTTACCCCGAAATTTTCGTCGATGACGACCACTTCGCCCTTGGCGATCAGCTTGTTGTTGACAAGGATGTCCACAGGTTCGCCGGCAAGCTTGTCCAGCTCGATGATCGAGCCTTGGGACAACTCCAATATCTCTTTAATCTGCTTCTGGGTTCTTCCCAGCTCAACCGTCACTTTCAACGGAATATCGAGCAGCAAATTCAGGTTCGTCTCGTCGACCTGCGCGTATGACGGCTGCCCGAAATTGGCGAATTGAACAGGCTGTACGTTCACATTGCGATGGCTTGCGGCGCCGTATGTATGCGGATGCTGCTGTCCCGGCTGCTGAGCGCTGGCTCTGGCGAACGCCTCGCCGTAATCCGGCTGCGGCGGCGCTGCCGCATAAGGCGGCGATTCGGGCTGAGGCAGCTCGACCGCAGCCGCCGCAGCGGCCGCTTCTTGAGCGGCGGAGGAGCTTTCCTCGAGCGCGCGGGTCTGTGCGGTATCCGTCTGCTCGTCAACCGCGCTGCCGCCCATCAGCGCCGCCACCATCTCCTTGGCGAACGATACCGGAAGCAGCTGCATAATCGTCGAATCGATCAAGTCGCCGATCGTCAAGCGGAACGATACTTTAATGAATACGTCGACCGGCGGCAAATTACCGACACCGTCTCCTTTGGAGACGTCGAGAATATCGATCGCGGGAGGCGAAATATTGACCAACCGGTTGAAAATGGTGGACATGGACGTTGCGGACGAGCCCATCATCTGGTTCATCGCTTCCTGCACGGCGCTGATATGAATTTCGTTCAGCGCCTCTTCGGATATCGCGCCTTCGCCGCCCAGCATCAGATCGGCGATAACCTGGGCGTCCCGCGTCTTGATGACGAGCGAGTTGATGCCTTGAAAACCTTCGACATAGCTGACATGTACGGCCACATGCGGCTTCGGAAACACATCGCCGAGCTCGTCGCGGTGGACGATCGACACCTTCGGCGTCGTAATGTCCACTTTTTTGCCCAGCAATGTTGATAACGCGGTCGCCGCACTGCCGAACGTAATATTTCCGATTTCTCCCAACGTATCCTGCTCGATGGGCGACAAATACGTTTCAATGTCCCTGTCGCCCGCATCGGCAGCCTGAGCCCCGTCGGACTCTCCCGCCGTCTGGCGCAGCAGAGCGTCGATTTCCTCCTGGGACAAATAGTCTTTACTCGTCATAATCTTCCTCCGCTCCCTCGCTGACAATTTCGTTCACCTGAACGGCAAGTCGGTCTTTCACCGATCCGGGGCTGCCGATAAACTTGACTTTATTGCCCACTTTGATCTTCAGACCTTCGCCGACCGGTTTGTTCAGCGCGATGACATCTCCGACCGACAAGCTTAAAAATTCGTTTATCGTAATCGTCGATTCACCGAGCTCGGCCACGATCGGCAGCTTCGCCCTGCTCACGCGCTGCTCCAGCATTTCCACTTCTTCGGGCGCGCGCGTTTTTTTCTGGGACACGAACCAATGATGGACCGACAGGCGCGGCATAATCGGTTCGATCACGACGTGAGGGATACACAGGTTGATCATCCCTGTCGTGTCCCCGATTTTGGTGCTGAGCGATATGAGCGCAATGGTCTCGTTCGGCGATACGATTTGCATAAATTGCGGATTCGTTTCCAGCGCCTCCAGCCTCGGCGAAATGTCGATCACCGTTTTCCACGCTTCCTGCAAGCTTTCAAACGTGCGGCTGAAAATACGCTCCATAATAATGGTCTCGATTTCGGTCAGCGCATTGATTTTCGAAGGCGCCGTACCTTGTCCGCCCAGCAGACGGTCCAGCATCGCGTAGGCGACGTTCGGATGAACTTCCAGCACCATGCGCCCTTCAAGCGGCTCCGCCTCGAAAATGTTCAATATCGTCATTTTCGGAATCGAGCGGATAAACTCGTCATACGGCAGCTGCTCGACTTGCACGACGTTGATCTGCACGAAGGTGCGAAGCTGCGCCGAGAAATACGTCGTCAAGTAGCGCGCGAAGTTTTCGTGGATTCGCGTCAAGCTGCGGATATGGTCTTTGGAGAACCGGACGGCCCGCTTGAAGTCGTAAGCCCGAATGCGCTTCTGGGTTTCCTCCTTCTTCAGCTCTTCGGCATCCATTTCTCCGGAAGAGAGAGCGGCCAGCAAAGCGTCTATTTCGTTCTGCGACAATACATCGACCAAGTGCACTCACCTCCTGATGCTTTAGCTTTAGCGTCAGCACAAGCCGGATCGCAAGCGTGAACGCCCTTCGCCGTCTTTTATGCGGAGAAGCCCGTTTCGCGCCGTTTCGCTACAGCTGTGTCAAAAAGAAATTGGTAATGTCGACTTTGACCACTTTCCCGCTGGGGAGCACTTCGTTGATCGATTGAAGCAGCTTGGCTCCGAGCGCATCCTGGCCTTTGGAACCGTTCAGTTCCTCCGCCGTCATGTCCGCCAGCGTCCGGTTGATGATGGGCCGGATTTGAATGTCTTTCACCTTGTCGAAATCGGCCTTCGCTTTTTTGCTGTCCAGTTGAAACGCAAAGCTGACGACAACGACGTAATCGGGGTCCAGCAAATTGCGTTTGATATCGGTAATCTCGGAGGTAACCTCCACCCGTTCATCCGCGGTCAGCGTCTTCTTTTCGGCCGTTTTCGTTTCCTTCAGATCGCTGCCGAGAAGCGAATCGAATACGACGATGGACACGACCGCGATGAGCGTAATGGCAAGCAAAATCGTGATCAGCCAGGGCAGCATTTTTTTCATGTCGATGATCCCTCCGAATATCCGCTCTTTTGGTTCGCCGCATAGAAGCCGACCGCCCCGAGATAATCTTGAACGAGCGCGATAATTTCCGGTGTATTTTCCCGCACGATTATTTTTTTGCCCGTCGTCAGCGTCACGACCGTATCGGGCGTTTCTTCGACCGTTTCGATCAGCAGCGCGTTGACGGTTACTTTCGTACCATTGAGCCTCGTAACGGTAATCATCCATTTCCTCCTCGAATGCCGGGGAAGGGCGTAGCGCTTCCCCGGCCGGCTTCACGGCTTATCGTTTCAGGTTGACAACTTCCTGGAGCACTTCGTCGGAGGTTGTAATGATTCGGGAATTGGCCTGGAAGCCGCGCTGCGCGATAATCATCTCGGTAAATTCGCCCGTCAGGTCGACGTTCGACATTTCCAGTTGTCCGGCGATAATCGCTCCGGTACCGGCTTCCGGATCGTTCGCTCCGACCACTTCAATATCTTCCAGGTTGGAGTTGCCGGTAGGCCGGTACATATTGCCGCCGATTTTCTCCAGGCCGTTCGGGTTGTCGACCATCACGAGGCCGATGCGAAACTCGGTCGGCTCGCTCGTCCCGTCCTGATAAACGGCATTAATGGTACCGTCTTGCCCGATCGTGAACGCCGTTACCTCCTCCGGCAGCACGATCGGCTCCCCGCCTTCGGCGAGCACGAAATAGCCGTCCGCCGTCACCAGCTGCCGGGCGGCGTCAAGCGTGAAATTGCCCGCGCGCGTCAAATATGGCACTTCCTGATCGGCATTGGCGATAACGGCGAAAAAGCCGTCGCCGTCGATCCGCAAATCGGTCGCGACGTTCGTCGTCATGGCGCTGCCGGGCGTATGTACGGTGCCGATCGATCCGACGGTAACGCCTAGACCGATCTGCTTCGAATTGACGCCGCCGATCTCGCCTTCCTCGGGACGGGTAATGCCGGCAACCGTCTGGCTCATAATGTCCTTGAACATGACCCGCCCGGCTTTGAAGCCGATCGTATTGACGTTGGCGATGTTGTTGCCGATAACGTCAAGCTTCGTCTGAAAGCCCTGCATGCCGGACACGCCGGAATACATCGATCTGATCATTTACATGATTCCTCCTTTATATAATGGATACGATTGGCTTGCATTCAATCGCGCTTCATGCCGATGTCGCCGAATCCAGCGCCGTCACGCACCCGCTTCGCCGCCGGTTCCGGCATCCGCCTCTTCCTCCGGCGGCTCTTCGGGCTGTTCGCCCCCGTCCGGCGTATTCGAGATCGAAATGAGCTCGTCGATCGGCACTTCCGTCGTCCCTGCCACGACATACTGGATGCCGTCCCGAAGCAGAATCGAATCGACGACCCCTTTCTTCGTTTCCATGCTGCCGTCGATCAGCTCGTCCCATTCCACAGTCTTGCCGATCAGGTTGGAGTTCGCGCCCAGATTTTGGCGAAGCAGCGATATTTCCTCCGCCATATTCATCAGCTGCTCCAATGACGTAAATTGGGCCATCTGCCCGATAAATTCGGTGTCCTGCATCGGCGCCATCGGATCCTGGTGGCGCAGCTGGGCGACCAAAATTTTCAGAAACTCGTCTTTGCCCAGTTGGCCGCCTGCGTTGTTTTGCCCGACCCTCGCGACATTGGCGGTGTTATAGTAAGGCCATACGTTATTTGTCGGAATGGCGTTGTCCGCCATATGCGTCACCTCCGTTCCGCCTTGCGTCAGCCGCGGAATCATGACTGCGAAGCGTCTGCCGGCTTAGTCCGGCCGGCTCAGGCCGTAACGCTGATCGCCCGGCCGTACCCCAGCTCGCGCTTTATGTTCAGCTCGGCCAGTTCGGCTTCAAACGCGTTCTCCTCGCTAAAGCTTCCATCCGTTCCGTCCCGGCCGACGGACCGGTCGTCCCGGCCATGTCCCCGATCATGCTGCCTGCTGTCCAGTTCCGAGGAAAAGCCGTCTCCGTCCCGGTACGTCACATCCAGTGAATCGACCTGCAAGCCTTGCTGCTGCAAAGCGGCGCGCAGCTGCGGCAGCTGGCTGTCCAGCATTTCCTTGGCCATCGGCGTATCGGTGACGAACTGGGCGGCAAGCTGCCCTTTCCGGACCGTCAGCTTCACTTCCAATTGACCGAGATGCTCGGGAGAAAGCGACAGCCGCGCCTCCGATCGGCCTTGAGCCAGCGTAATGTCGAATCGCTGCACGATATAGGTATTCATCGTGTCGGCAAACTTGGTGGCAGGGATGTAAACCGGCGTTTCGGCTTTCGGCGCGAACGCCGCGGCAGGACGTTGGCCTTCTGCGGCTACGCTGTTCGCGGCAGGCAATTGGGCCGGCTGACCGAACGTCTCGGCAGGCGGCGTCGGCTCTTCCGTCTGCTGCGTGCCGCCCGATGCCGCTACGACGGCCGCCAGCACGTTCGGCTGTACCGGCTGCTGCGCAAGACGCCGGAGCAGGCGGCTGCCGTCCGTTTGTTCCTGCGCTGCAATGGCAACCGTCGGCCCGGGTGACGGTTCCGCCGGCTGAAGCCGGATCGGCGCTTCGATCCGGACATGCGGCTGCCGGCTCTGGCGTTCCGCCGAAACGTCGCCGGCGTACGGCGCTTCACCGGCCGGTCCGGCTTGACCGGCTTGGCCGGCAGGGCCTGTTTGGCCGGCGGCGCCATTTTCGAACAGCAGCCCCTGCAGCTTCTGCAGCTGTCCGGCGATCAGCGCATACGTCTCGCGATGGCCCATGCGCGCCGTTCCGGATTCCAGTGACGATTGCAGCTGAAGCAGCGCTTCCCCGATATTCAGCTGCAGGGTGCGCCATTCGGCTTCCGTACGGCCCGATGGGGCCGCGGCAGTCCCGTCCGCGAGCTGCGCGTAAGCGGCGGCGGGCGGCGCCGGATAGGCTTCCGGCTGGATGCCGAGCAGCGCAAGCAGCGCTTCCAGCTGTTCGAACGCCTGTTCGTAAGAAGCGAACAGTTCTTCCCCTGTGCCATTGTCCGCAATCGGAGACTGCTCCTCCAGCTGCTCGAGCAGATCGGCGATTTGTCCGAGCAGCATATCGAGCGTGACGCTTTCGTCCGGCTGTCCGGCCGCAGTTGCCGGCACAAGCGCGGCAAGCGGACCGGCCGCGCTCGTTTCCGCACCGGCCGCTTTTCCGTTCCCCGCTCCGATGTGATAGACCAGCGTCTGGCCGAAGCTCGCCGATGCCGCGGCGGAAGCCGCCGGCAATGCGGATTCGGATCCTGCCGGCGTGCGTCCGACCGGCATAGATACGATGGCGGCAGGAATATTCATCATCATTGTTCACCTCCTTTCGAGGCGCAAACGAAGCCGTCGATGTCTCATCCGGGCGCAGCCTTTATTTCCCCGCCATCAGTTTCGATACGAGTTGGGCCGTCACCGCATCGTCGGCTTCGGCCATCGCCGCCAAAATGCCCGAACGCGCCCGATCGTCCAGCGCGCTCAAAATGCGCAGCACTTTGCTCGGACTGACTTCCGACATTTTGAGCAGCAGCGCCCCCGCCTGCTTCGGGTCCATGGAAGAGAACGTCGCCTGCAGCTGCCCGTCTTCCAGCAGCACGGAACCGGCTTTCTGCCCGGCAGTGCCGGTCGCGTTGGCCCTTGCCTGCAGCGCGGCCATCTGCCGGTCTTTAACCGGCAACAAATCCTTGAGCCTCATGGACGCTTCCGCCGCCGTCTGCGGGGTCAGCTTCTCCATAATTTTCGACCGGCTGCTGGCCTTCATCGAATCGAGAACGAGCACGAGCTCTTCCATCGTCAAGCTTTCCAGTATCGGGGCCGCTTTGCTCGGCGACATATCCGCATACATGGCGGCGAGTTCTTTGATTCTCGCCTCATACTGCTCCTCTTCGAGCCGTTCGGCTTCGTTCCGCTGCGTGATGTCCGCAATTTCCTTCTGCAGCTCAGCAATCGAAGCGTCCAGTTTTTGCTTTTCCTCGGCAAGCTGGGCAAGCTGCGCTTCTTTCTCGTCGAGCATCGCCTGCAGCTGCTTCACTTTCTCTTCCTGGCTTTCGGTCTTGGCCGTTTCCGCTTCCTTCCCGGCATCGCCCGGTCGAGGCTCGGGTGCGGGCAGCACATTGCTGAGCAAAGGGATGGCACCGCCGATTTCCAGCAGCTTATTGCGGACATCGAAATTGAACAGCGTCAGCAGTACGCCAAGCAGCACCAGCGTGAACAGAATCGGCGTCAAAAAAAACATGATCCGCTCAAAAGCGCTGTACCCCTGTTTCTCCGTTTCCATTCGTCAGTTCCCTCCCTTCCCTGCACAACGGCCCGTCACCGGCGTCATCGGGCCGCCATGACGAAACGGGCGGTCGCCATATCGTCCAGCTCGTTCTGCTCGCGCTTCAGACCGGCGCTGCGGAACTGGTCGAATGCACGGTCTTTGGCCTTCATCCATACTTTCTCGTCCTTCATTTTGTCCGTCAGATGCGACCGGCTCCGGTCTACCGCCTGGCGCGCCTCCCGCACCTCCGCTGTTTTGCGGGATATGCGGGCGTCCAGGGCGTCGAGATAGGTCTGAATCAGCTGGAGCTCGGCAAGCGGCACCGCCGTCTCCGCCGCTTCCTGAATCCGGCGCGTCCAGATGGCGCGCTGCTCCAGAAGCTGCTCCAGCGACAGTTCTTCGGCCTGAAGCTTGCCGATCGCGGCCGACAACAGCCACTCGGCCTGGGTTTTCTCGCTCGATTTCAGATCGACGATTTTCTGATACGGATAGTGAAATTTCATCTGCCGGTTCAACTCCTGTAAAAGTCGCGAATCAAACGATCGCGCGCTTCTTCGAAACTCACTTTTTCGTCCGTTTTTTGCCGGGTGAAGCTTTGGATCTGTCCGAAATATTCGATTGCTTTGTCAATTTCTTCGTTCGACCCCCGCTGATACGCCCCAATATGGATCAGATCTTCCGAATCTCTATAAACAGCAAGCAATCTTTTCAATTCACGGGCGGCTTCCTGCTGCTCTTCGGAGACGATGTCTTTCATCACCCGGCTGACCGAGCTTAAAATATCGATCGCCGGAAAATGTCCCTTGTTCGCCAGGCTTCGCGACAGCACGATATGTCCGTCGAGAATGCCGCGCACGGCATCCGCGATCGGCTCGTTCATATCGTCGCCGTCCACCAGCACGGTGTAGAAAGCGGTAATGGAACCGGTCGGCCCCGTGCCGGCGCGTTCCAGCAGCTTCGGCAGATTGGCGAACACCGATGGCGTATAGCCGCGGGTCGCCGGCGGCTCCCCGATGGCGAGTCCGACTTCCCGCAGCGCCATCGCGTAGCGGGTGACCGAGTCCATCATCAGCATGACGTCAAGTCCCCGGTCGCGAAAATATTCGGCGATCGTCGTGGCGATCAGCGCGCCCTTCATCCGGACAAGCGCCGGCTGGTCGCTCGTGGCGACGACGACGACCGAGCGGGACAGCCCTTCGGGGCCAAGATCCTTCTCGATAAATTCGAGCACCTCGCGCCCCCGTTCGCCGATGAGCGCGATGACGTTGACGTCGGCCGATGTGTTGCGCGCGATCATGCCGAGCAGCGTGCTCTTGCCGACGCCGGAGCCGGCAAAAATGCCGACCCGCTGCCCGCGTCCGACCGTGAGCAGGCCGTCGATCGCGCGGACGCCGATTCCGATCGGCTCCGTGACGCGCGGACGCATCAACGGATTGCCGGGCTTGTTGTCTGTCGGGTAATGCGGCATCCGGCTTGGAAGGATGGAGCCGTCGAGCGGCTTGCCCAAGCCGTCGAGCACTTTGCCGAGCAGCTCGGAGCCGACCTGCACGGTCAACGGTTTTCCGGTTCCGACGACGTCGCACCCGGGACCGATCGCGGAAAGCTCGCCAAGCGGCATGAGAATCACTTTATTGTCCCGGAAGCCGACCACTTCCGCCATAAGCGGCTTGGCCGATTTCGTCGGATAGATGTAGCATACGTCGCCGACGCTGGCATCCGGCCCTTCCGATTCGACCGTCAACCCGATCACTTGCGTTACTTTGCCGTTGACACGGACGGGGTCCAGCGTGCGCAAATGTTCGATATACTTGCCCGCCTCCGGCCTAACGATGTTCATGGTCGTCCTCCCGCTCGTCGTGCTGCAGCGCGAGATGGATCAGCTCCCGCTTGATTTCCGCCAACTGCGTATCGATGCGGGCGTCGATGCTGCCGAATGCGGATCGGATGACACAGCCTTTGTCGCCGACGCTGGCGTCGGGCAATATTTGCAGCTCGGCCTGCGAATCGATCGCAAGCGTCAATTCCTCGCGGGCCGCCTGCACGAACGCGAGCCGTTCCGGAGCGACGCACAGTGTAATGACGCCCTGTTCGCGGCGGCGCGAAAGCGATTTGCGAATCAGGTCGAGGCTCCATTCGGGTTCGATAGTCAGCTGCCTGTCAATAATTTTTTCGGCGATGGCGCAGCTCAAATCGACCAGAAACGGTTCAGCCTCCTGAATGATCTGGTCGCGAATCCGGTAGGCCGTTTCGAGCAATTCCCGCGCCGAGGCGATCGCCTGTTCCCGCTGCTCCCTTAGCTCGTTCTCGCTGAGCGCCTTGCCTTCGGCATAGCCGCGGTCGGTAGCGGCGGCGCGCGCCTCCTCGATGATGCGCTCGTCTTCGGCCCTTCTTTCGCTCCACCACTGCTCGATGCGCGCCTTCGCTTCTTCGAGCATCTGTTCCGCCTGCACCGCGGCATCCCGGATGCGCTCCTCGGCGAACGCCTGCGCGTCGGCCAGCAGCTGGTCGCGAAGCGAAACCGTCTCTTCGTCCGGCTCGGCGATTGCCGGATTCGCCGGAGGCTGCGCGGTATCGGCAGGGGGCGTATACCGGATCGGCGCCGCAATTTCTCTGCGGTCTCCCGCCGGCACGACATGCGACGATTTGATCAGGTTAGACAATGATGTCATCTCCTCCGCCGCGGGCGATTATAATTTCGCCGGCTTCCTCGAGCCTGCGGATCGTCGCTACGATGCGCGTTTGCGCTTCTTCGACGTCACGCAGCCGGACGGGGCCCATATATTCCATCTCTTCCTTGAACGTCTCCGCCATCCGCTTGGACATATTCCGGAAGATGGCGTCGCGCACCTCTTCGCTTGCCACTTTAAGCGCAAGCTGAAGATCCGCATTTTCGACGTCGCGGATAATACGCTGAATCGAACGATTGTCGATGTTGACGATATCTTCGAAGACGAACATCCGCTTCTTGATTTCTTCGGCCAGCTCGGGGTCCTGTATTTCCAGCGCGTCCAGTATCGTGCGCTCCGTCCCCCGATCGACGCCGTTCAAAATTTGCACGATCGAGTCGACGCCTCCCGCGGTCGTATAATCCTGCGTAACGGTCGCGGACAATTTCTGTTCGAGCACCCGCTCGACCTGCGAAATCACTTCGGGCGACGTGCTGTCCATCAGCGCGATTCGCCGCGCCACTTCCGCCTGCTTGTCCTGCGGAAGCGAAGACAGAATTTGCGAAGCCTGCTCCGGCTGCAAATACGATAAAATGAGCGCGATCGTCTGGGTGTTCTCGTTCTGGATGAAATTCAAAATTTGCGTCGGTTCCGCCTTTCGTGCAAAATCGAACGGGCGAACCTGCAGCGTCGCCGTCAGCCTATTGATGACCTCGGTCGCCTTCTGCTCGCCGAGCGCCTTCTCCAGAATGTCTTTGGCGTACGCAATCCCGCCCTGCGTAATATATTCCTGGGCGAGGCATATCTGATGAAACTCGTCCAATATTTGTTCCCGTTCCGCGCTGTCCACCTTGCGGACATTGGCAATCTCCAGCGTCAACTGTTCGATCTCTTCTTCGCGCAGGTGCTTGAAAATTTGGGCGGATACTTCCGGCCCCAATGTGATCAGGAGAATGGCCGCTTTCTGGCGTCCGGTCAATCCATGCATCGCTTTTGCCATAAGCTCCTCCTTCATTCATCCGCAAGCCAGGTGCGAAGCAGGTTGACAAATTCATCCGGCTTGCGCTTGGCAAGCGACTCGAGATTTTTGCGCGCCTGATTCTCGCCTCCGACGTTTTCGAGATCGAGAGTCGGGTATTCCACTTTCGTCGGAATCGGAAGCTCCTCCGTTTCCTCCTGCTGCTTCCGTCTGCGCGCGATAACGTAGGCCGCTCCGCCGACAAGCGCAAGCGCCGCCGCCCCGATGCCGACCCACCATGCCAGAGACAAGCCCGCTTCGCCTTGCTCTCCTTCTTCTGCCGCGAATTCCTGGGCAATCAGCGTCACTTTCTTCGCCATCAGTTCGTCGTTCGTGACGTCCTGGCCGGAATCGACGAGCTGGCCCCGAACCAGATTGACGATGGACGTCTGCACCTGATTCAGCTGCTCCTCGCTGAGCGACGACGCTTTAATGCCGACGCTGATCGCCAAATCTTTGACGACGAACGGAGCGGACTCGATTTTGTTGTGGACCCGGCTCACTTCGTAATTGGTCGTCCGGCTCGTTTCTTCGGAAGAACTCGTTCCCGCGCCTTCCGTCGCCTGGTAGCCGGGAATATCGGTTTCGCCCGTGCCGACGACGCCGCCCGTTCCCGCACCGCTCTGTCCGGTGACCGACCGCGAAGTTTCCTGCTCGCTGATAATGATGCCGTTGTTGTCGTTGTTTTCGAGCGGCCGCACAAGGTTTTCTTCCGTGCTTCTCCGGTCGAAATTGAGGCTGCTCGCCACGCTGACGACGACGTTGTCCGCCCCGACGATCCGGCCGAGGAACTGCTGAATGTTGCGCTTCAGATCCGTTTCGTATTTGCGCTGAATTTCGAACTGCTTGTCGACCGTTCCGACCGCTCCACCTGTCCCGGTCAGCTTCTCCGAAGGAAGCAGCTCGCCTGCCGGACTGGAGATCGTAATGTCTTCGATGGCCAGCTTCGGCACGGCCGTCCGGACCAGATTGAAATAGCCGTCCACTTCTTCCTGAGACGGACGGTAGCCGGTCTTGAAATTGATGCGAATCGAGGCCGAAGCCCGTTCCTGATCCTCCGGAACCATAAATACCGACTCTTCGGGCAAATTGACGAGCACGTTCGAGCTTTGCACGCCCTGCATCCCGTTCAGCAGCCGTTCGATCTCGCCGTTCAGCGCATTGCGGTATTTGACGTTGAACTCGTTGTCCGTCATCCCGAACTGGGAAGCGCCGGTATTGAAAGCCTCGAATCCGATCGTGCCGTTCTGGACCAGGCCTTGCGACGCGACATCCACTTTAACGCGGGACGCCACCGCGCTCGGTACGGAGATGCTGTCTCCGTTCGGCGACAGCTGATAAGAAATGCCGTTGCTGTCCAAATAATTCATAATGGCGGCCGCATCGGTCGCATCCAGATTTTGAAACGCGACTTCGTACTCCGTTTTCGAAAAGATAAAGGTCAGCATTACGACCGACAACAATAACACGCCGGCCGTCGCTCCGAGCCACAGTTTCTGTTTTTTGCCCATCTGGCCCCAAACTTGCCGGAGCTTTTCGCGGTAGTGGGCTAGCTTCTCTTTCACATCGTCACCTCACACAGATACTTTGCCATGTCGAATAGTGCAATTAGATCTGCATCCGCATGATTTCCTGGTAGGCCTCGACGGCCTTGTTGCGGATTTGTGAGGTCAGCTGGAGGCTGAGCAGCGCCCTTTCCGCCGTTATCGCGACTTGAGATATGTCGACTTCCCCTAATAAAAACTTGTCGTTCATGGTATGTACGCTTTGTTCCAGCTCACTGACGCCGTCGATCGCATTTTTCAGCATTTCCCCGAACGATCGGGATACGTCGGCAGGCGTCGGTTCTTTTCTGATCGCCGCCCCTCCCGTTTCAAGCGAATGCCGGACTGGGCCTAGCGCCATCGGTTCAATCATAAACGATCCTCCTTACGATTCACTATTTGCCGATCTCCAAAGCTTTCATGAACATCGCCTTCGACGCGTTCAAAGCCGTGACGTTAGCCTCATAAGAACGCGTTGCCGAGATCATGTCCACCATTTCTTTCATAATGTCGACATTCGGCATCATGACGTAGCCGTTCTCGTCGGCGTCGGGATGAGTCGGATTATAGACCGGCCGCAGCGGCGACTGGTCCTCGACGATGCGCGTCGCTTTCACGCCGCCCGCCGCGCCGCCGTTCAGCTCCCTGTTCAGCATATCCGAGAAGCTCGGCTTCATCGGCTCCATGACAACCATTTTGCGTTTGTATGGCACGAACCGGCCGTCGACATAAGCGGCTCTTGTCGTCTCCGCGTTCGCGATATTCGAAGCGATCACATCCATCCGCAACCGTTGGGCGGTCAGAGCCGAAGCGCTCGCATCAAATCCGTTGTTCAGCTTCACGATTATACCCTCCCGTCGATTCCGACGCGCAGCATCCGGATCTCATGATTGACCTGCTGCACGTAGGCGTTGTACAAGAGTTGGTTTTTCGCCATTAACGAAGCTTCGCGGTCCATATCGACATTGTTCAAATTGTTGTTCATGACAGAAGTTTCATCGGTGACGATGAGAGGCTGCGGTACTGCGACATCATACCCAATCGGAAGGTGGCGGGATTCGGTCCTTCTACCCACAATCGGGTTCGCCCCCTCCTTTATGACTTCCTCCAATAGTTCCTCAAAGAGAACGTCGGAGCGTTTGAAATGAGGCGTGTCAACATTTGCTAAATTGTTAGATATTACCTGTTGCCGCTGCCCGGCAGCCAAAATGGCGGTTTCCAGACGTCGAAATTCGGCACCATTCAACAAATTCACGCACTATTCCCCACTTTCTCTCATGCTGAAATTAAAATTCCACAATTTCTTTCGCATTCCTTCTTTCTTTGACAGATTAACATTAAAAAAATGAGAACAGAATGTCGATATTTGCCGACATCATAATCTTCCTCAATTTAGTATTTTATTACAATAAGAAAAAAGCCCTATCTTTTTGCAAAGATAGGGCTCTTATAGTTAAATAGTCCCAATTTAGTTTTTGTTTTTTTCCAACTCTTGAAGCAGTTGGGGATTAAGGATGCGGATGTATGTGCCCTTCATGCCGAGCGACCGGGTCTCGATCACGCCGGCGCTTTCCAGCTTGCGAAGCGCATTAACGATAACCGAACGGGTAATGCCGACACGGTCGGCAATTTTGGAAGCCACAAGGAGTCCTTCCTTCCCATCCAATTCGTCAAATATATGTTCGACCGCTTCCATTTCGCTGAATGACAAAGATCCGATGGCGACAGCTACGACCGCCCGGCTGCGCGCCTCCATCTCCACCTCTTCGGCCCGCTCGCGCAAAATCTCCATCCCGACGATGGTCGAACCGTATTCGGCGAGCACCAGATCATCATCTCCGAACGGTCCCGACTGGCGCGTAAGTACGAGCGTTCCGAGGCGATCGCCTCCGCCGGTGATCGGAACGACCGTCATAATTTCATGGCCGGACAACGAAGGGAATGTCTCCATGATGCCGGCGTCGGGGGCGACGTTCGTTACCGGTTCGTTCATAAGCAGAAACCGCCGGTTGCTGTCCGTCGGAAACCGCAGTTCGCCGGACATCGATTTGAGCAGATCGTGGTCGTAGGCGGCATAAGCCGCGCAGCCCAAAATTTTTCCCTTGCGGCTGACGACGAACACATTCGATTGAATGGTCGAACTCAACACTTCCGCCATCTCTTTGAAATTGAGCGCCTTTCCGGCCGCGCGCTGCAGCAGCCGGTTCAGCGTTCTGGTTTTAGTCAATAACGTCATGCCTGTGGCCTCCCAAAACACTTACCCACTACAAGATATATTGGCTCAAATCCCGATTCTGCGCAATCGAAGCCAATTTCTCCCGTACATATTCCGGTGTAATCGTAATTTGATCCAATGTAATATCCGGTGCTTCGAAGGACAAATCTTCAAGCAGCTTCTCCAAAATGGTATGGAGACGGCGCGCACCGATATTTTCCGTATTGCGGTTGACTTCCGCGGCAATGGATGCCAGCTCGTATATCGCGGCGTCCGAAAAATCGACCTTGATCCCTTCCGTCTCGAGCAATGCGGAATATTGTTTCGTCAAGGCGTTCTTCGGCTCCTTCAAAATGCTGACGAAATCGTCCAGACTGAGCGTGGTCAGCTCCACCCGGATCGGAAACCGTCCCTGAAGCTCGGGGATCAGGTCCGACGGCTTGGCGATATGGAATGCGCCGGCCGCCACGAACAAAATATAGTCGGTTTTGACCGGCCCGTATTTCGTCATGACGGTCGAGCCTTCCACGATCGGCAAAATATCGCGCTGCACCCCTTCGCGGGACACATCCGGTCCGGAGCCGCGCGACGGGCTGGCGATCTTGTCGATTTCATCAATGAATATAATACCCGATTGCTCCGCTCTCGTCACGGATTCGGCGATGACATCGTCCATATCGATCAACTTGTTCGCTTCTTCCTGAACGAGCACTTTCCGGGCTTCGCGGATCGGCAGCTTTCGTTTCTTCGTTCGTTTCGGCAGCAATTGCCCGAACATCTCCTGCATATTGATGCCCATGCCTTCCATTCCTTGGCCGGAAAGCATATCGAGCATACTGGGCGCGTTGTCTTCCACTTCGATTTCGATCAGTTCGTTCTCCAGCAGCCCGGCATCGAGACGCTCTTTCACCTGTTTGCGGCGCTCGGCGATGCCCGGGTCCACTTCGGCCTCCGTCTCTTCCTTGGCCGGCTGGTTGCCGCCGAACAGCATCTCGAACGGATTTTTCTGCCCTTTCGACTTGTTCGGCGAAGGGACAAGCAGCGATACGATTCTTTCGTTCGCCAAATGCTCCGCCTTGTCGCGCACTTGCTCCGTCCGCTCCGACTTGACCATCCGGATCGCCGTTTCCACCAAATCGCGCACCATCGATTCGACGTCGCGGCCGACATAGCCCACTTCGGTAAATTTGGTCGCTTCGACCTTGACGAACGGAGCATTCACCAGCTTCGCCAGACGACGGGCGATCTCCGTCTTGCCGACGCCGGTCGGACCGATCATCAAAATGTTCTTCGGAACGATTTCGTCACGAATGGCCTCATCAAGCCGGCTACGGCGATACCGGTTGCGGAGAGCGATCGCGACCGAGCGCTTCGCCTGTTTCTGTCCAACGATATATTTATCCAGCTCGGCAACGATTTGCCTTGGCGTCAATGCTTCTTTTCCCATAGGGCACCCCTTTCGCGACGTTCACTTTCATCGGAACACTGCAATTAACCGATCTCCTCCACGACAATGTTGCGGTTCGTATAAACGCATATGTCGGACGCGACTTCGAGCGCCGTCTGCGCCATCTCCCTGGCGCTCAATTGCGGAGCGTGGCGCTTCAGCGCCCGGGCTGCCGCCAAGGCGAAGCTGCCGCCGGAACCGATGGCCAATATGCCGTCGTCGGGCTCGATAATTTCGCCGTTTCCGGAGATCAGCAGCAGTCCCGACGCATCCATGACGAGCATCATCGCTTCCAGCCTGCGCAGCACCCGATCGGAGCGCCATTCCTTCGCCAGCTCGACCGCCGCCCGCTGCAAATGGCCGTGATGCTCCTCCAGCTTGCTTTCGAACTTCTCGAACAGCGTAATCGCATCCGCCACCGAACCGGCGAATCCGGCGACGACCTGGCCGCGGTACAGCCTTCTCACCTTCTTGGCCTGATGTTTCATCACCATGCTGTTGCCGAAGGTCACCTGGCCGTCTCCCGCGATGGCGCCTTTCCCGTCGTGACGGACAGCGCAAATCGTCGTCGCATGGAATTGCATATCCATAGCCTACGCCTCCTGTTCCCAATATTGCCGCTTGAACGATTCCAGCTGTGCAAGCGCGCGTTCGGCGATCGCTTCGTTCTTCTCTTTCTTGTTGCGAATTTTTCGCCCGAGCGGCGGAAACAGCCCGAAATTGGCGTTCATCGGCTGAAAATGCCGGAAGTCAGCCGTCGTGATATAATGCGCCATGCTGCCAAGCGCCGTATCTTGCGGCAGCGTCACGGGCGCAAGGCCTCGGGCCAGCCGCCCGGCGTTGAAGCCGGCGATCAACCCCGAGGCCGCCGATTCGACGTAACCTTCGACGCCGGTCATCTGGCCGGCGAAAAACAGCGTGTCGCGTTGCAATGTCTGGTATGTCGGCTTGAGCAAACGCGGCGAATTGATGAACGTATTGCGGTGCATAACGCCGTAACGGACAAACTCGGCATTTTCCAGCCCCGGAATGAGCGAAAATACGCGCTTCTGCTCGCCCCACTTCAGATGCGTTTGAAAGCCGACCATATTGTACAGCGTTCCGGCGGCGTTGTCCTGGCGCAGCTGAACGACAGCGAACGGAAGCTTGCCCGTATGCGGATTGACGAGTCCGACCGGCTTGAGCGGGCCGAACAGCAGCGTCTGCCTGCCCCGCGAAGCCATCACTTCGATCGGCATGCAGCCTTCGAAATAAATTTCCTTCTCGAATTCCTTCAGCTGCGCCGTCTCGGCCGACACGAGCGCTTCGTAGAAACGGTCGAACTCCTCTTCCGTCATCGGGCAATTCAAATATGCGGCTTCTCCCTTGTCGTATCGTGAGGCCAGATATACCTTGCTCATATCGATGGAGTCTTTCTCCACGATCGGCGCGGCCGCATCGTAAAAATAAAAATATTCTTCTCCGAGCAGCTCGCGGATACGATCGGACAGCTTGGGAGCCGTTAGCGGTCCCGTGGCGATGACAACGATGCCGTCCTCGGGAATGTCTTTCACTTCCTCCGTACGGACCTCGACAAGCGGATGCTCGCGCAGCCGGCTCGTCACTTCGCCGGAGAAGCCTTCGCGGTCGACGGCAAGGGCGCCGCCTGCCGGCACGGCATGGCGGTCAGCGCTCGCCATAATGAGCGAGCCGAGCCTGCGCATTTCTTCCTTCAGCACGCCGACGGCGTTGGTCAGCCCGTTCGCCCGCAAACTGTTGCTGCAAACGAGCTCCGCAAAATGCGACGTATGATGCGCGGGCGTCCGTGTGGCCGGACGCATCTCGTACAGCGTGACGGGCACGCCCTGCGCGGCGATTTGCCAGGCCGCTTCGCTTCCTGCAAGTCCTGCGCCGACGACCGTCACGCGTTCCTGTTGTGACAATTGATTCCCCGTCCTTTCTTGCTGGCCGTCCGGCTTCCGGAACGGCTTTACGCCTGCTCGCTATCGGGCAGTTCTTCCGTATAGCCGCACTGCGGGCATTGCAGCCGGGTTCCGCTGCGGTTGCGCTTCTCGACAAGCATCGTTTCGCATGTCGGGCACGGCTTGCCCGCCGGTTTGTCCCATGAGACGTATTCGCATGCCGGATAACGGTCGCATCCGTAGAAGATGCGCCCTTTCTTGCTGCGGCGCTCGATGACGCGGCCTTCATGGCATTGCGGACAGGCGACGCCGATTTCCTTGACGATCGGTTTCGTGTTGCGGCAGTCCGGAAATCCGGAACAAGCCAGAAATTTCCCGAAGCGTCCCATCTTGTAAACCATCGGGCGGCCGCACTTGTCGCATACTTCATCCGAAACCTCGTCCTGGATTTCGACTTCCTTCATCTCGTCCTCGGCCACTTCCAGCCGCTTCTCGAACGACTTGTAGAAGGAAGAAAGCACCTTGACCCAATCGACCTTGCCTTCTTCGATATGGTCGAGATCATCTTCCATATGGGCGGTAAATTCCACGTCGAGAATTTCCGGAAAAAATTGTTCCATAAGCTGAATGACGAGCTCCCCGAGCTCGGTCGGGACGAATTTCTTGTCCTCGAGCGCCACATACCCCCGCTTCTGGATCGTCTCCAGCGTCGGCGAATAGGTGCCCGGCCGACCGATGCCGAGCTCCTCGAGCGTTCGGATCAGGCGCGCCTCGGTATAGCGCGGCGGCGGCTGCGTAAAATGCTGCTTCGGCTCGATCGAGCTGACGGCCACTTCGTCGCCTTGCTTGAGCGGGGGCAGAAACTTGTCGTCTTCCTCCGTTCCGTCGTCGTTGCCCTCCACGTATACTTTCATGAAACCGTGGAATTTGATTTTGGAGCCGACCGCGCGGAACGTAACGTCGCCGGCCGTCAGATCGACGGTCATCGTGTCGAGCACGGCGGAAGACATCTGGCTTGCCACGAACCGTTCCCAGATCAATTTGTACAGCCTGAACTGGTCGCGGGTCATATATTCCTTTACCGTTTCCGGTTCGCGCAGGACGGAGGTCGGGCGGATCGCCTCATGGGCATCCTGGGTATTCGCGTTTTTCTTCGTATAGACCCTCGGCTGTTCCGGCACATATGCGGCGCCGTATTTTTCTCCGATATAGGCGCGCGCTTCTTCCTGCGCAACGGGAGAAATGCGGGTGGAGTCGGTCCTCATATAGGTAATGAGACCGACAGAGCCTTCCTTGCCCAAATCGACGCCTTCGTACAGCTGCTGCGCCACCGACATCGTCTTCGACGTCCGGAAGCCGAGCTTGCGCGCCGCTTCCTGCTGCAGCGAGCTTGTGATGAAAGGCGGCGCGGGATGGCGCAGACGTTCCTTCTCCTTCACATCCGTTACGACGAACGGACGCCCTTCTAGCGCCCGCAGCACTTCCTGAACGTCCTGCTCGTTGCCGAGCTCCCGTTTCTCGCCGCCGATGGCGTAAAATTTGGCCTCGAAAGCGGCGTCGCCGAGCTTCATCGCCGCCGTGATCGACCAATATTCGACCGGCACGAAAGCATCGATCTCGTTCTCGCGATCGATAATGAGCTTGACGGTAACGGATTGTACGCGGCCGGCGGACAGCCCCTTCTTCACTTTCTTCCACAGAAGCGGGCTGATCTTGTAGCCGACCAGCCGGTCCAGTATGCGCCGCGCCTGCTGCGCGTTCACCAGATCCATATTGATTTTGCGCGGCTGCTTGAATGCGTCCTTGACCGCCTGCTTCGTAATTTCGTTAAACACGACGCGGCAGTTTTCGCCTTCCTCCAACTCCAGGTAATGGGCCAGATGCCAGGCGATCGCTTCGCCCTCGCGGTCGGGGTCCGCCGCGAGATAGACGCGCTTGACTTTTTTTCTTGCATCCTTCAGTTCCTTCAGGACGCTGCCTTTGCCGCGGATCGTTATATATTTCGGCTGGAAATCGTTCTCGATCTCGACGCCGATCTGGCTCTTCGGCAAATCGCGAATATGTCCCATGGAGGCTTTCACGATATATTTGCTGCCCAGATATTTGCCTATCGTCTTGGCTTTCGCCGGAGATTCGACGATGACAAGTGAATCAGCCACTAAGCGTCCTCCTCTCTGCTGCCGCTATGACAATGCGATGTGTATAGGGAACCCGGTTGCAGTTGAATTTTATGTTTTACAGTTAAATTTATCAGAATCGCGTGCAAAAGTCCAAACGGATAGCCGGTTAACGCATGAAGCTCGTTGGCGGAGCGCGCCTTTTCGCGCAACAGCCGGAGCACATGCCGCTCCCCGTCGGCCAAACGGCCGTCCCGAGACGACGGCCGGTCCGGCTTCGTCTCCTCTGTCCGGCGCGTACGGATCAATGGCTGCTCATCATCATCATATGCAGCGATGAGCACGGCGCAGTCCACGACAATGTCGGAAGCGTTGCCGACGAGCAGCGCCCGTCCGTCGCGGATGAGGCCGTTCGTTCCTTCGCTCTTCGGAGAATGAACGGGTCCCGGCACCGCATAAATGCCGCGTCCCATATCGAGCGCCATATCGGCCGTAATGAGCGAGCCGCTGTTCTTCGCCGCCTCGACGACGAGCGTGCCGGCCGAAAGCCCGGCGATAATCCGGTTGCGCTGCGGGAACAAACCCGGATGCGTCGGCGTGCCGGGCGGGTACTCGGACAGAAGCAACCCCTGCTCGGCGATACGGCGGTATAAGGCGGCATTCTGTTTCGGATAGACGGTGTCGACCGGCGTCCCCAGCACCGCGATCGTTCCGCCGCGCGCAGCGAGCGCGGCCTCGTGGGCCAGGCTGTCGATTCCTTTGGCCATCCCGCTGACGACCGTCAGCCCGATCGCGGCGAGCTCTCCGGCAAGCCGCGCCGCCGTGTGGCGGCCGTAGACGGTCGGCACGCGCGTGCCGACGACGGCGATCGCCGGGCGGCGAAGCAGCGCCGTATCGCCGATCGCGTACAGCACCCAGGGAGGCTGCGGAATTTCGCCCAGCAGCCGCGGGTATTCGTCGTCGAAGCGCGTGATGCGCCGAATGCCGAGACGACGGCATGTTTCGTCCGTGCGCCCGACCGCCCCGCTCCCGAACGCTTCCGCCGCCGCGCGCGCCTGATCGCTGGAGAAGCCGATCGCCATCCACTCATCCGGACGATAGCCGGGATAGGCGCTCCAATCGCCGGCATCCGCCGCCTTGCGGATCGTTCTCCACCCGATGCCCGGCGTTTCGTGAAGGGTGACAAGCACCCGGGATTGCACCGATTGATTCATCATGTCGAATCCTCCCGTTCGTAACGGGGCCAGCGCATCCTTTACTATTTTGCGTTACCCGCAAACAGAATGCAAGCAAAAGCCCCATTTTCCTTGTATGAATATAACAAAAAGCAACCTTCTCATTCTCCGTTCGGAGACGAGAAGGTTGCTTACCTTCATCCGATATGCTATGCGATTGGCCTTAAACCGCCGTTTACGCCTTGCGGGTAATGCAGCGTTCCAGCAGGCCGCGCTCCTCCAGCACGCTGACGAGCGTCGCCCCCATCTCGGCAGGCGTCGGCGCCACCTTGATGCCGCAGGCTTCCAGCGTAGCGATTTTCTCGGCCGCCGTTCCTTTGCCGCCGGAGATGATGGCGCCCGCATGGCCCATCCGTTTGCCCGGAGGCGCCGTGACGCCGCCGATGAAGCCGACGACCGGCTTCTTCATGTTCGCTTTGATCCATTCGGCCGCCTCTTCCTCCGCCGTGCCGCCGATTTCGCCGATCATGATGACCGCATATGTATCCGGGTCATCGTTGAACATGCGCAAAATGTCGATAAACTCGGAGCCTTTGACCGGGTCGCCGCCGATGCCGACCGCGGAGGATTGGCCGATGCCCCGCGTCGTCAGCTGATGGACCGCTTCGTACGTCAACGTTCCGCTGCGGGAAACGACCCCGACGTGGCCTTTCGTATGGATGTATCCCGGCATGATGCCGATTTTGCACTCGTCAGGCGTAATGACGCCCGGGCAGTTCGGCCCGATCAGACGCGTCTTGCGGCCTTCCATAAACCGTTTCACCTTGACCATGTCCAGTACCGGAATACCTTCTGTGATACAGATGACAAGCTCGAGCTCCGCATCGACCGCTTCCATGATCGCATCGGCGGCTCCTGCCGGCGGAACATAAATAACCGAAGCGGTCGCGCCGGTCGCAGCAACAGCTTCCGCCACCGTATTGAAGACCGGCAGCGATGCGGTCGTTCCGTTCTCGAGCGTGATATCCACTTTCGTCCCGCCTTTGCCGGGGGATGTCCCTCCGACCATTTTCGTGCCGTAATCCAGCGCGCCCTTCGCATGGAACAGGGCCGTTTTCCCCGTAATGCCCTGCGTGATCACTTTTGTATCTTTATTGACCAAAATGCTCATCGATAGCCCACATCCCCGTAAATGATTTCGTTTATTTCACGAGCGCGACGATTTTTTGTGCGCCATCCGCCATGGAATCGGCGGCTACAATGTTCAGACCCGATTCGTTCAGCATTTTCTTGCCGAGATCGACGTTCGTACCTTCCAGCCGCACGACGAGCGGGCGGTCCAGGCCGACTTCCTTGGCTGCGGCGATGACGCCTTCGGCAATGACATCGCAGCGCATAATGCCGCCGAAAATGTTGACGAAAATCCCTTTGACGTTTTCGTCGGACAGAATGATTTTGAACGCCTCGGTCACTTTCTCTTTCGTCGCACCGCCCCCGACATCCAGGAAGTTCGCAGGGTCGCCGCCGTAATATTTGATAATATCCATCGTCGCCATCGCGAGACCGGCGCCGTTGACCATGCAGCCGATATTGCCGTCAAGTGCGATATAGCTCAGGTCGTACTTCGACGCCTGGATTTCCTTCTCGTCCTCTTCGTCCAGATCGCGCAGGGCCACAATGTCCTGATGACGATACAGCGCGTTGGAATCGAAATTCAGTTTCGCGTCGAGCGCCATCACGTTGCCGTCTCCGGTCACGACGAGCGGGTTGATTTCCGCAATGGAGCAGTCCTTGTCCACAAACGCGGCATACAGCGACAGCATGAATTGAGCCGCTTTGCCTACGAGCTCGTTCGGGATGTTGATCGCATACGCCAGCTTTCTCGCCTGGAACGGCTGCAGGCCGACGGCCGGATCGATTACTTCTTTGAAAATTTTCTCCGGCGTGCGGGCCGCCACTTCTTCGATCTCGGTGCCGCCTTCTTCGGATGCCATCATGACGACGCGGCCCGTCGAACGGTCGACGACGACGCCGACATAATATTCTTTTTTAATGTCACAGCCCTGCTCGATCAGGAGCCGCTTCACTTCTTTGCCTTCCGGTCCCGTCTGATGGGTGACGAGCGTCTTGCCGAGCAGCTGGCTCGCATACTCGCGCACCTCGTCCAAATTTTTGGCAACCTTGACGCCGCCCGCCTTGCCGCGTCCGCCGGCATGAATTTGCGCTTTCACGACGACGACGGACGTCCCGAGCGCTTTCGCGGCTTCGACCGCTTCGTCGACGGTGAACGCCACCTTGCCTTCCGGTACGGTAACACCGTATTGTTTCAGGACTTCTTTGCCTTGATACTCGTGGATATTCATTGAAATCCTCCATTCCGCAGACTCTGGTCAAGTCATATGTACACAACATCTAATATTGTACCACTAAAATGATCCGCTTTCCTCATTTTTTCGACATATTGACAGCATTTTTTTGATATCGGTTTGTTCTCGAAATGAGATGGGAAGGAAGAAAATTGATGCCGAAACCGTCCGGACGCTCATCCGGCGAAACTTTCATCCTTCCGACAAAGCTGCGATCGGCGAACCTTTTTTCCCCTGAAAATACACCGATCGGCGATCCTTCTTCCTCCCGACAAGGCGCCGAACGGCAGCCCTTTCTTACCCCGATAAGACACCGGTCGGCGAAAGGGCGGCGGAGAAAGCTCGTCTCTATTATAGCCAACACGAGCAAAAATTGCACACGGACGGGTTCGGACCGCCGTTTCACCGGCTTGAACGAATGCATGAACGAAACGCCGCGATCTTGACAGGCAAACGGCTACGCTTTACGATAGATGTAAAGATTTGTCGTTCGAATATTTATGCGGGTTGAGAGGAAGCACCTTCGTCCGTCTGTTTCGGAGGTGCTTTTTTATGTTCAGCATGATGACGAGCGGGAGCGTGCACGGCGTAGATGGCCGAACGATCGCAGTCGAAGTCGATATCGCAAGCGGCTTGCCACAGGTGAATATCGTGGGGCTGCCGGATCCGGCGGTGCGGGAATCGATCGATCGCGTAAGGGCCGCTTTGCGCAACTGCGGCTTCGTCTTTCCGCTGGAGCGGGTCACGATCAACCTTGCGCCGGCCGATCTCCGCAAGGAAGGAACCGCTTTCGATTTGGCGATCGCGGCCGGCATACTTGCCGCAAGCGGCCAACTGCCGGGCGAGCTGTTCGCCGGCATGCTGCTGATCGGGGAACTGGCGCTGGACGGCGCGGTTCGTCCGGTGCCGGGCGTGCTGGCGATGGTCGAACAGGCCCGGCGGGCCGGGATCGGCCGCGTTATGCTGCCCGCCGGCAACGTCGCCGAAGCGGCGCTGATCGGCGGGATGGAACGCTTCGCGCTGACCCATCTCGACGAGCTTGGCGCGCCGGGCCGTCCCCGGGATTGGGCGCCGCTGCGGCGGGCGGCCGACCTCGCTTGCGCAGGGGTTCCCGGGGAGGCGAACGCTACAGCCCCGCCGCGCGAGAGGGGCGAAGCGGGCGGCTGCGGCGATTACGGCGACGTCATCGGCCAGCCGATCGCGAAGCGCGCGCTCCTGATCGCCGCCGCCGGCCGGCACAACATTCTGCTGTCAGGACCGCCCGGCACGGGCAAAACGATGCTGGTCCGCCGGCTGCCCGGCATATTGCCCGATTTGACCGAGCAGGAAGCGCTTGAGGTGACGAAAATTTACAGCGCAGCCGGCCAGCTGCCTGCCGGCGTTTCGTCGCTCATCCGGGAACGGCCGTTCCGCTCGCCCCATCATACGATATCGACCGGCGGACTGATCGGCGGCGGAACGATACCGAAGCCGGGCGAAGTGACCCTCGCCCATCGCGGCGTGCTGTTTCTGGACGAGCTTCCCGAATTTTCGCGCCAGGCATTGGAAGTGCTGCGCCAGCCGTTGGAAGACCGCTTCGTGACGATCGCCCGGGCGCGGGCGGTATTTCGCTTTCCGTCGTCCTTCATGCTTGCCGCGTCGATGAATCCGTGCCCTTGCGGCTATTGGGGACACGACAGCGTCACGGACGACCGCTCCTGCCACTGCACCTCGGTCCAGATCGCGAGATATCGCGCGAAGCTGTCCGGTCCTTTGCTTGACCGGATCGATATGCAGATTGAAGTTCCCCGGCCTGCGTCGTACGATATGCCGAACGGCGAAATGACGACCGCCATGATGCGGGAGAAGGTCGCAGCCGCCAGGGAACGCCAGGAGGCGCGGCGGCGGATGACCGGCATCGACTGGAACGGCGACTTGTCCGGCGCCGCGCTCCGCAGGACCGCCCGGCTGTCGAAGGACAGCTCGCTGCTGCTGCGGGAAGCGTTCGACACGATGGGCATCAGCCTCCGGGCGCACGACCGGGTGCTGAAACTGGCGCGCACGATCGCCGACGTGGAGGAGCGCGACACCATCGACCCCGAGCATATCGCCGAAGCGATTCAATACCGGAAGCTCGATTTGCAAAGTTGAAGTTGAAAGGATAGCCGAAGGAGGCCAGCCTGTCGCAGGCGGCCTCCTTCGGCTATAATCGCGAAACGATTCCCGTTCGTGCGATGAAACGCTTCCCATTTGCTCGAAATCGCCATATATGGCTTGGGGCTAAAATGCGCCTTCGATGTGCTTCAGCTCGGCAATTTCCCCGCCCGGCCCGATGATGACGGCAATGACGTCAAACCGGATTTTGCAATGTTCCAACCCTCTGGCTCGCAGAAACACTTGCGCTGTCGCGCGAACCTGAAGCTGCTTGCGCACGTCGACCGATTCGAGCGGCGTCCCGAAACGGTTGACGCTGCGGCGGCTTCGCACCTCGACGAAGACGATCCGGTCGCCTTCGGTCGCGATAAGGTCCAGCTCTCCCGACCGGCATCGCCAATTCCGCCCGATAATCGTATAACCGTGTCGTTCCAAATGCTCCAACGCGGCTTGTTCGCCCTGCCTTCCGGTTACATGGCGTTTCGAAAGGGCGGACGGCATTCTTCCGTATTCATTATTCACTCCCAATCCCTCGCTTTATGGTCAGCCCGGTAAACGAAGCTCAATATTTCCGCCACGAGCGTATACAGCTCCGGCGGAATTTCCTGCTCGATGTCCAGCTTCGAAAGCACCTCCACGAGCGAGGCGTCTTCCTGAACCGGTACGCCGTGCTCTGCAGCCGTTTCCATAATTCGCTCGGCCAGCCTGCCGCTGCCTTTCGCGACGACGACCGGAGCCGACCGCTCGCCCGGATCGTACTTGAGCGCCACGGCTTTGCGCAGCGGCCTGTCCGCCCCTCCGCCGCTTGTTCCGGTTTGTCCGCTCATACCCGGTAGTCCACCCCTTTATATTTTCTCGACGCAAATTCCGGCAGCGAAATCCCTGTCCGCCCCGAATGCGCGTTGTCTTCCTTCCGCTCGAAGGAGGAATCGGCAAGCGGAGCCGACCGCATCGACAGCAACTGGTAACCGGAACGCTCAAGCGCCGACGCCAGCTCGTCCCGTGCTTCTTCCGCCAGCGCCGCCGTCAGCGGATGGTCGTTCCACAGCGTAAGGCTGACAATCCGTTCGACAATTTGCACGTCGACGATCGTATCCCCGAGCGACTTCATCCGAAGGTCGAACAGCAGCCGGCAATTCCCGGCATCGAGCTCTCCCCTTCTCCCTCTTCGGGTTTGCACGTGGACTGAGGCCGTCTGGCTGCCGTCCTGATGCTGCAGCGGGATGAACAAGACAGCGTGCGTAAACACCGCCCCGTTCCGTTCGGGCGACAATAACAGCTGCTGGCCGGTAATATGCTGGACAAGTTGCTGCGCCGTCTCCCGGATCGCCGGCGAGACGCCGTCTGCGGCCGCCAGCGACAGCAGCGCGCCCTTCAGCGCGTCCCGGCTGCCGGCGCCGGCGCTCCCCGGCTCGGGAGACTGGAGCAAGCCGGACTGTACGGCGGTATGGGGCGATACCAATGGCCGGCCTTCCGAGCCGGCGACGGGCGGTTGCGGGCCGCCGTCAGCCGCCGCTTGCGCAGCCGCCGAGCCGGCGGATGCGGGGCCGGGCTGCGCCGGTGGCGCTTGCGGCGGCGGCGCAGCGCCTTGCG